>NZ_BBWL01000024.1:0-1674 GCF_001463785.1 Aureimonas sp. AU40 | reverse complement strand
AAGAGCGAGAGGACGCTCTGAGCGGACTGGTTTGCGATGGAGAGGGCCTGGGTTCCGAGCTGCTGCTTGACCTGCAGAGCCTGGAGCTTGGTGGACTCTTCCGACATGTCGGCGTCAACGAGGTTGGAGACGCCCTTGTCGATCGTGTCCATCAGCGTGTTGACGAAGGACTTCTGCATGTCGATGCGCGAGGCGACCGAGCCCAGCGAAGCGGCAGCGGAGGTGACCTTGTTGATCGCCGTGTTGACCGCGTCAATATAGGCGGCCAGAACCTGCTTGATCTGGTCGCTCGTGGTCGCGCCGGCATTGGCAAGGCCCGACGCGGAGATATCGATCGTCTTGATCGAAATCTGGTCGCCGCCAGCCGAAGCCGCGATGTTCGAGATCGACAGCTTGGCAGCCGTGCCCACGTCCGCAGTCGAGAACGTGACCGAACCGGAGTTGTCGAGGACGTTGAGGTTGGTGATGTTGGCCTTCTTCAGCGCCGCGTCGAGCACCAGCTTGAACTGGGCCGAGGACGCGATGTTGCCGGAGATATGGCCCGCCACGTTCTTCAGCGTGCTGTCGATCAGCGCCTTGTCGATCGACACGTTCGTGCCGGCCGTCGCCGTGCCCACCTGCACGTTGAAGTACATGTGGTCGTCGTTGTCCAGCGTGACCGAGGAGAAGGCCGCACTAGCCTGCGTAGCAGCCGCAGCGGTCGGCAGACCACCGGTCGACGGGGTCTTCAGCGCGCCAGCCGAGCTCGTGAGCACGAATTCCTTGATCGAGAAGGACGTGCGCAAGGCGTTGGTCGGCGAGGTGAAGATCAGCTTGCCGGAGTCACCACCGGACGTGGGGACCGAAGCCGTGGCCGAACTGCCGAGCACCTGGTTCAGAGCGGTGGCGATATCGGTCAGGGCGAGCGTGCCGGAGGCCGCCGTCAACGGACCGGTGGTCACGGTCTTGTCCGTTCCGTCGATGTTGAGCGTGACACGAACCGTATCACCCACCGCGTAGTCAGCCAGCGTCAGAGCGGCAGTGGACTTCACGACAGCCGCCGTGCCCGCGCTGCCTGCAACCGGGGTCGCGGCCGCCAGTGTAGCGGTGTGAGCAGAAAAACCGCTGATCCCGAATTGGTAGTTGGCAGTACCAGCCGTGCTGTTGGTCAGAACGAGGTTGCCGCCAGCCGTGGTGTTATAAGTAAAGCCTGTCATACCGGACAAGCTGGTGCGGATGGAGTCCAAAATGCCTTGGTTGCTAGTATCAGCACCCACGGTTGCCGTGGCCGTCTGCGTACCGCCAGTGCTCAGCGTCACAGTCACCGTGAACGTGTCACCGTTGACAAGCGTACTGCCGGACAGGCTACCCGCAGTATAGGTTGCCGTGGAATAGGCGGGAGCCGTACCCAGACCTGCGCCCGTGGCTGCGATCGCAGTACCTGTAGCGCCCTGCACGCCGCCTGCCGCCGTCGCCGTCAGGCCAGCCACCGAGGTGTTGCCCGTGGCATTGACCGTGCCGAGATCGAGATCGCGGCCCGTGGTCTGGTTCTTCAGGCTCACCTTGCCGTCCAGGATGCCGCCGGCGGTCGCCGCCGTCGAGGCGTCGAACAAGGCCACAGTCGACGTGTCGACGCCGATCGTGCCGATCGAAACCGCGCCAGACGCATCACGCGAAAACGATGCCACAACCTGC
>NZ_BBWL01000023.1:0-46658 GCF_001463785.1 Aureimonas sp. AU40 | reverse complement strand
GCCATGTTGAAAGTGTCCCGAGGAGATCGAATTCGTGAGGGGACATGCTGGCGGGTCCAGCGGCGCGGTTCGGCATCATGCCTTTGATCGAGTATCAGCGAGATCAAACCGCTATCAACAGGACTTTATGAGTGCGTACTTAACGGAACGTAAAGTTGTGGCCGCTCCATACCGCCCCTGTAACGAATTTTCGCTTTTTCTTGCAAGAAAGGCTGGACAAATCAGGCGGCCTTACATGAACGAGCGCACCAAGCTCCCCGTCAGCATGTTCCAGCCGTCGATCAGCACGAAGAACAGGATCTTGAAGGGCAGCGAGATGACGGTGGGGGGGAGCATCATCATGCCCATGGACATGGTGAGCGTCGCCACGATGAGGTCGATCACCAGGAAGGGCAGGACGATCAGGAAGCCGATCTCGAAGCCCCGGCGCAGTTCCGAAATCATGAAGGCGGGGACGAGGACGCGGAAGTCCACGGTCTCGCCCTCGCCGTCGCCCTGCTGCACTTCCGGCAGGCGGCTGCGATTGGCGGTCTGGCTGAAGTCGGAGAAGAGCGCCAGATCCTGCTTGCGCACCTGATCCAGCATGAACTCGCGGAACGGCTCGGCAATGCGCGGCAGCGCTTCCTCTTCGGTGATCTGCCCCTTCATCAAGGGCTGCAACCCGTCGCGCCAGCTCTGGTCGAAGGTCGGCATCATCACGAAGAAGGTGATGAAGAGCGACAGGGAGATGATGATGAGATTGGCCGGCGTCGTCTGCAGGCCGAGCCCCGAGCGCAGGATCGACAGGGCGATGACGACGCGCGTGAAGGCGGTGACCATCACCAGGAGGCCTGGCGCGACGGAAAGGACCGTGACGATGCCGAAGAGCTGCACGATGCGCCCCGACACCGCGCCGTCGCCGGCCGGAATCAGCGACGCCAGATCGTTCGCCGCATTCGCCACCGCATCCTGCGCCTGAGCGGGAAGCGCGGCGGCGGCCGCCAACAAGACGCCGAGAAGAAGGGCGCGCTTCACTTCACCACCAGCGAGCGGACGGTGACGTCGACCACCGCGGGCGAGCGAAGGCGGGCGCGCTCCAGAAGGTCTTCCTTAAGATGGAGAAGGCCGCGCGAGCCCTCGATCTGCGCCAGTTCCAGCGTGCGCAGGAAGACCAGCGTGTCTGCCTGGATCTGCGAGCTGAGAACCGTCTCGTCCACCTTCTCCTCGCTGCGCAGCACGAGGCCCATCTCAAGGCGGACCTGCGCGCCCACGGGCGAGGCGAGGTCGGTGAGAATCGCGGGGATGGCCACGAAGGTTTCCCTGGGCGGCTGGCCCTTGGCTTCCTTGTTGGCGAGCGAGCCCCCCTCGCCCGTTTCCGCCTTGGCGGAATGCTCGCCCGGCTTGGCTTCGCCATGCGCGGCGGCGGCGGCCGGATCGCTCGCCGCCGTCTCCGTGGCGGGCGCAGGTGCCGGCGCGGGCTTCAGGAGAAAGCCGAGGGCCGCCCCGCCGCCGCCGGCCAGAAGCGTCAGCCCCGCCACCACGGCAATGGTCTGCATCCGCCCGCCCTTCTTGGCTTGCGGATCGCCGCCCGCGAGAATGGCGAGCGCTTCGGGGGTCAGGTCGGTCATAGGCCGCTCCGGCGGGAAGGAATGCGCGAAAAATCAATTGGCCAGCATGCGGCCGCCCGGGGGCGGCCTGCCCTTTGGCAGCCTTAAGCGCCGCCGCGTTCGCCAAGGGGCGTGCGCGGAAGCACCGGGCCAAGTGTTAAGAAATCGTGCTGGCCCGAGCCTTGCGATCCGTCCAAACGCGAAAAAACGGGCCGGCAAGCCGGCCCGTTCTGTCGGGAAGCGGAGAAAGTGAGGCGCTGAGGGCCGGACGAGCCGGCCCCAATCGCGAAGGCGTCAGTAGGGCAGCGCGTTGTCCAGGACCTGCTGGCCCCAGCCCGGCTGCTGCACCTCGGAGAGGCGACCGCGACCGCCGTAGGAAATGCGCGCTTCGGCGATCTTCTCGTAGGAGATCGTGTTGTTGGGCAGGATGTCGCCCGGGCGGATGATGCCGGCGATCGACAGGACGCGGACCTCGAAATTGACCCGAATCTCCTGCTGGCCGGCAATGTAGAGATTGCCGTTGGGCAAAACCTGCGTAACCACGGCGGCAACGGAGACGTTGATCTCCTCCTTGCGGTCCACGGTTCCCTTGCCGGTCGTCTTGGTGCCGTTCTTGAGGCCGAGCGTCGTGCCGACGGTGGGAAGCCCGTAGGAGCCGATCGAACCCTTGAGGTCGGCGCCGACGCTGACACCCGAATCGCGCGAGCGCTTGGTGTTGTTGTCGAGCGTCGCCTTGTCGTCGATCTTGATCTTGACCGTGACGATGTCGCCGACGTTGAGCGCGCGCGTGTCGCGGAAGAAGTCGGCGTTGCGTCCGGTCCAAAGCGAGTTCACGTGGCGCGGCGGCTCGGCCGAATAAGCCGCCGTCGGCTGGACCACGGGTGGGAACTGGTGCAGGCCGGTGCCGACCGGGGTCAGGATCGGCTCCTTCATCAGGTCTTCGCGCGAGGTGGTGCAGCCGGCGAGAACGCCGGTGGCGAGAAGGCAGGCGAGAAGTCTCACGATTTTTGTCCCCCGGCGGCGGGAGCCGCGCCGGCATTGTCCGCCTGGGCCGCTCGGTCTGTCTTCTGGGTGATGATGTTGGCGAGCTCGGCGGCGACGGGTGCCGGCATCTCGGCGAGGATCGCGCTAGCCTGGCGCGACTTGAGGCGCGCCAGGAGCGAGGCCGCGACCGGGCGCTCCATGCCGGCGAGCTGGCCGGCGGCCGCGTCGGGCTTCATGCCGGAATAGATCTGGATCATCGTCTCGGACGTGGAGTCGATGAACTCCTTGCGCGCGGCGAGCCAGGTCTCGACCTCCTGGCGCTTGGTCTCCAGCTCGGCGATGCGGGCGCTGAGTTGATCCTCGGCTTCCTTGACCTTGGCGAGCTGCAGCGCGTTGCGCGCGTCCAGCGCGGGGTCGGCGATGTTGGAGCAGTAGCGCTGCACGTCCGTCACCGGCTGCACCGGCACCGAGGATTCGCTCCCGTCCGCGCCGATCACCCGCAGCTTGGCCGGCGTCGTCGGCGGGCCGACCGGCTCCTTGCCGCCGCCCTCGGCCGCCGCGCCGTGAAGGCCGGCGAAGAGCAGCGCGCCGGCTAGAAGCGCGGTCGACAGGGAGGAGCGGCGGGCGATGGGCGAAAGGGTCATGGCGGGTCTCACTGAACCACGAGGTCGGCCTGAAGCGCGCCCGAGGTCTTGATGGCCTGGAGAATGGCGATGATGCCGGTGGGCTTCAGGCCGAGCCTGTTGAGCCCGCGCACCACGGCGTCGAGATTGGCGCCCTGCACGATGGCGAGATTGCCGCCGCCCTGCTGGGCGTCCACCGTCGTGTCCTTGGTGACCACGGTCTCGCCATTCGAAAGCGGGCCGGGCTGCGAGACGTTGGGCGTGTCGGTGATGCGCACGGTCAGGCTGCCGTGCGTGACGGCGACGGTCGAGATCTTGACGTCCTGCCCGATCACTACCGTTCCCGTGCGCTCGTCGATCACCACTTTCGCCGCCTGGTCGGGCGCGATCTGCAGATCGCCGAGATCGGCGATGAAGCGGGTGGAGGAGAGCTTGGCGGGCTTGGTCAGCGTGATGTTGCGGAAATCCTGCTCGCGCGCCACCGGCCGCCCATAGGCGCTGACGGAGAAGGCGTTGATCGCGTCCACGACGCGGATCGCCGTGCGATAGTCGGGGTTGCGCAGTTCCATCGTGATGGTCGGCGTTTCCACCGTGGCACGCGGCACTTCGCGCTCGATCAACGCGCCGCCGGCGATGCGCCCGGTGGTGGGCGTGCCCTGCGTCAGACTCTCGTTGGTGCCCTCGGACGAGAAGCCGCTGACCGCAAGCGCGCCCTGGCCGACGGCGTAGATCTCGCCGTCCGGGCCATAGAGCGGGGTCATGACGAGCGTGCCGCCCATCAGCGAGGAGGCGTCGCCGAGCGAGGACACGTTGACGTCGATGCGCGAGCCGATGCCGGAAAAGGCCGGCAGATCGGCCGTCACCACCACGGCCGCGACGTTGCGGGTGCGCGGGTTGGCCGAGCGCACGTTGACGCCCATCCGGTCCAGCATGGACTGGAGCGACTGTTCGGTGAAGGGCGAGTTGCGCAAGCTGTCGCCCGTGCCCTGAAGGCCGATCACCAGACCGTAGCCGACGAGCTGGTTGTCGCGCACGCCCTTGATCGTGGTGATGTCCTTGATGCGCACGCCGCCCGAAGCGCGCACGCGCGGAACCACGACGTTGAAGCGCTCCTGCGCGCCGATGCCCGCCTGTCCGTAGGAGCCGGCGCCGTAATCGGCGGCGAAGGCCGTGGTGAGGCTGAGCGAGGCAGCAGTGGCTAACCCGAGAAGGCGAAGGTAACGGCTCATTGCGCGGACACCTCGATCGAGCCGTCTTCCATGGCGACGCCGGAAATCGTGACGCCGCTGTCGATATTGCGCACGCGCACCGCCTGCCCCGTGCCGGCGGACTGGAGCGGCGTGCCCATGCCGGTGATGAGAAGCCCCTCTTCCCGGTAGATCAGCTTGGCCGGCACGCCCGCCGTCACCGTGTCGGGAGACTTCAGGTCCGACAGGAGAATGGGCTGGTTGGGCAGGAGCGTGCGACGCGCCAGGCGGTTGCGCAGCATGCCTTCCTCGACGACGTAGGCGGACAACTGCTCGCCCGGCACGGTGAAGCGCATGGGCATGACGCCTTTGTCGAGAACGCTCTGGCCGGGATAGACCACGGCGGTCGGCACCGGCAGATTGAGATCCGCCGCCAGCGAGGGCGACGGCAGGAGTGATGGAGCGAGCCCCGCGCCCAGCGAAGCCGCGAGGAAGAGACGGCGGAGAAGCGAGGCTGCAAGCATGGCTTAGCGGAGGCCCTTGGAGACGACGCCGGCCATTTCGTCGGCGGCCTGGATGACCTTGGAGTTCATCTCGTAGGCGCGCTGCGCCGAGATCAGCTCGGAGATTTCCTTCACCGGATCGACGTTGGAATTTTCCAGATAGGCCTGCTTGATGACGCCGTAGCCGGGGTCGCCGGGAATGCCGGCGATCGGCGCGCCGGAGGCGGCAGTCTCGCGGAACAGGTTGTTGCCCTGCGCGGCGAGGCCCGGCTCGTTGGCGAAGTTGACGAGCGTGAGCTGGCCGATCAGCTGATCGGTGCCCTCGACCTTGGCATAGACCTCGCCGGTGTTGTTGACGCTGACCTGTGTGGTGTTCTGCGGAATGGTGAGGCCGGGATCGACGGTGAAGCCGTCCAGCGTCACGATCTGGCCCGTGGCGCTTTTGTTGAAGGCGCCGTCGCGGGTGTAGAGCACCTCGCCGCCCGGGCCCTGGATCTGGAAGTAGCCCTGGCCGTTGATGGCCAGATCCAGATCGTTGCCGGTCTGCTCCAGAGCGCCCTGGATATGCACCGAGCGAACCGCCGCCGTGCGCACGCCGAGGCCGATCTGCACGCCTTCGGGAACGACGTTCTCGCCGCCGCGCGCCGGAACGCCCTGGGCCCGCTCGACCTGATAGAGAAGGTCGGTGAACTCGGCGCGGGCGCGCTTGAAGCCGGTGGTGTTGATGTTCGCGATGTTGTTCGCGATCACTTCGACATTGGTCTGCTGGGCGTTCATGCCGGTCGCGGCGATCGCAAGGGCGCGCATTGGCTGATACTTTCGTTAAATCGACATGCGGGAAAGTTCGAGATAGGCGGAGACGACCTTGTCGCGGATGGCGATGGCCGTCTGGAGCGTGCGTTCGGCCCCCATCACCGCGTCCACCACGGCCTGGGTCGAGGCCTTGCCGTTGACGCCCTGGATCGAGGTCGCCTCAGCGCCCTTCATCGTGTGGCTGGCCTCGCGGGCCATGTCGGCCATGGCGGCGGCGAAGCCCTGCCCGGCGGAGGCGGCGCTGGATTCGGACGGCCCGGAGGTCAGCGCGGGGGCGAGCCCATCCAGGCGAAAGGTGTCGACGCGCGCGGCCGCGCTTCCGATGGCGGGGATCATGGCGTTCAGCCTCTCATGAGATCGATGGTCAGGTTGATCAGCTCGCGCGCCTGCTTGATGACCTGCAGGTTCGCTTCGTAGGAGCGGTTGGCCTCGCGCATGTCGGCCATTTCGACGAGCGGGCTGACATTGGGCATCTTGACGTAGCCGTCGGCATCCGCCGCCGGATTGCCCGGGTCGTATTCCGACTTGAACTCGGACCGGTCGACGCCGACGTCCTTCACATGAACGATCTCGGCGCCGGTCAGGCGGTCGATCTCGGAGGTGAAGGTCACGGTCTTGCGGCGATAGGGATCGGAGCCCGGCGTCTCGCCCGTCGAACGCGAGTTGGCGACGTTTTCGGAAACGACGCGCAGGCGGGTCGACTGGGCTTCGAGGCCGCTGGCGGCGATGCGAAGCGCGGAGGAAATGGCGTCGGTCATCGCCCGTCAGCCTTTCACGGTCGAGAGATACATGCGGTGGAAGGCCTTGGCGATCGACGTGTCGAGCGCGTAGTCGCGCGAGATCTCGCCCGCCTTCAGCATTTCCTGCTCAAGGCTCACCGAGTTGCCGGAATGGGTGATGTCCCAAGGGGTCTGGCGGGCCTCGTCGACGCCGAAATCCTTGCCGGCCGAGGCCACGAGGTGGCTCGGGTTGGAGGCGGCGAGATCCAGCTTGGTGGTTTCCAGGACCGTCGTGAAGGCCGACACGTCCTTGGCCCGGTAGCCCGGCGTGTTGGCGTTGGCGACGTTTTCGGCGACCACGGCCTGGCGCTGCGAGAGCCAGTCGGCGCGCGTGGAGGAAAGGCCGAAGAGATAAAGATCGCTCATGGGGGGCGTTCATCCTCGAGAAACATCTCGTAACGCCGTTTTAAGAAAATCCACTTGTCCGAAACTGGTGAACGGAACAAAAACGCCTTATTAATCAATCGTTAACCGAAGTTAACACACATTAATACTTAAGGACAAAAGAAAAGGCCCCGCCTTGCGGCGGGGCCTGGATCGGAACCGGGTGGTGCGAGAGGGCTCAGACGCGCGGCGCGGTGCGCATCCTGGCGCCCTCGATCGCGCGCGCCAGGCGCTGCGTGTTGACGCTGGGGTCGGTGTCCGGCTCGGAAAACGCGATGTAGTTGATGTGGACAGAGGCCCGCGTCGAGGACAGGCTCAGGCGGAAATGGACGCTGACCTCGGGCAGGCGAAGCTCCATGTCGAGATCGATGGTCGGGGCCGAGCCCCAGGTCAGCTGCACTTCGCCTGAGTCCGCAAAGCGCAGCGCGCCGGGCTGGAGGTAGAGCTGCGCCGAGGATTCCACGATGTCGGCGATGTTGCCGTAGGCTTCCATACGCAGGAAGGCGACATAGTCGATCGCCTCCACCAGCCGCAGTTCCGCGACGACTTCGCGGATGCCGTTCGCCACCAGCCGTTCCCGATCCGCTGCGTGCTTGTTGCGAACGTTAAGCATGACTTGGGCGCCCATGGAGAACCTTTACTCGGGAAGAAGAACATGTCGGTCCGGACGCATGACGGTGTGCCACGGTCCGCTTAGGCGACCCCAATTTCCATGCGTGTGCCTGACCGCTCATGGAGATAGTAGATGACCTCGGCGACAGCTTTGAAGAACTGCGGCGGAATCATCTGATCGACTTCGACATGATCGTACATCGACCTTGCCAAGAGCTTGTCCTCCACTACGGGAATGTCATGCGTCTCGGCAATCTCGCGAATTTTCAAGGCCATGGCGTCGACGCCCTTGGCGACGACGAGCGGCGCGCCGCCTTCCTCGCGCACATAGCGCAGGGCGATGGCGTAGTGCGTGGGGTTGGCGATCACGACCGTAGCCTTGGGAACCGAGGCCATCATGCGCCGGCGGTTGCGCTCGCGGGCGATCTGGCGCTGGCGCGCCTTGACCATCGGATCGCCTTCCGACTGCTTCATCTCGTCCTTGATCTCCTGCTTGGACATGCGCAGGTCGCGCCGCCACAGGATGCGGGAGAAGAGAAGATCGGCGGCCACGAGCAGGATCGTCGCCACCGACACGGCGGCCAGGAGCCGCATCGCCAAGCCGAGGATGGTTTCCGGCAACTGAAGAGGATCTGAGAACATCGTCGTCAACAAGAGGGGTAATTCCTCGGAAAGGATCCATCCGACGATGATTGTTACGCCAAAGAACTTGAACAAGGACTTAGCGAACTCGGTGAAGCCGCGCTTGCCGAACATGCGACCCCAACCTTGGCTTAACGAAACATTCGAAGCCTTGGGTCGAATTCGCTCAAGATTGATCTGCGGCGGATTCTGCAGGAGCGAGGCGAGAATACCGGCGACGACGAAGAGGCCTGTGGCCGGCAGCACGAAATGGGCGGCCTGAAGCGTCGTGGCATGAAGAAAGCCGAGCGCGTCGTAGCCGTTGCGCAGCGGCCATTGCGTCGGGTTCTCGAAGGTGACCTTCAGATCGCTGAACAGCTGGGCGGCGTTGTTGCGCGCCTGGAAGATGACGACGCAGATGGACGCCAGGAGCGAGGCAAGGATCGGCGCCTCGCGCGAAACGGGAAGGTTGCCCTTCTCCACCGTGTCGCGAATGCGCTTCTCTGTCGGGTCTTCTGTTTGGGACTCTTTGTCCGCGCCGTCCGCCATGGTCCGCCCGCTCCCGATCGCGCATGAGAAAACGCCGGGAGAGGACCCTCATGGTCCCCGCCCGGCGTCCTGGGTTCACTCGCCCTTTTCGGTGAGGTCGAGACGACCTTCGGCCGAAAGGCGAAGGGCGGCCGCGGCGATGGAGCGCCGCGCGTCGTGGACGAGGTTCGCCGCCACCGCCTCGTTGCGGCCGAGCTCGGCTTCGACCATGCGCCGGGCGCGGGCGCCGAGCGCCGCCAGAACGGCCTCGCGCATGGTTTCGTCGGTGCCCGACAGGGCCTGCGTGACCGTTTCGGTCGGGATCGCGTCGAACAGGAGCAGGCGGGACTTCTTGGGAAGACCCGGAATGTCCTCGAAGGCGAAGAGCAGCTTGCGCAGCTCCTTGGCCTCTTCCGGCTCGCTGCTCTCGATCGATTCCAGGAGATCGTCGGTCTGCCGCTTTTCCATGCGGTTGACGATCTCGGCGAGCGTGGCGTGCCGGGCCTTGCGCTCGGCGCCGTTGCCGGCCGCCACGAAGGACTCGCGGAAGCGGTGCTCGATGAGCCGCGCCATCTGCTCGGTCGGCGGCTTGGCCGAGAGCATGCGTCGCACCACGTCGTTGCGCAGCGGCCCGTCCAGCGCGGCGACGACCTGGGCGGCCACCTCCGCCTTCAGGCGCTGCACGGCATAGGCGATGATCTGCGGATGCTCCTTGAGAAGAAGCGCGGTGATGGCCTGCGCGCCGAGCTGTTCCAGCTCGTACCAGACCGGCAGCGCGTTCTCGTCCTCGAGACCCTCGTCGCGATCGAAGACCAGCGCCAACTCCTCGCTCGACAACGACGAGCGCAGGAGCTTGGACAGTTCGCTGTCGAGGGCGGCAAGGCCCGGCCCGCTGCGGAAGGCGTCCTGGAAGTCGGCGACGATGGCGTCGAGCTCGATCGCGGTCACCGGCTTCTGGTGCGAGGCGCCTTGGCGCAGGGTGCGGATCTCGTCGGGGGTAAAATGCTTCAGGAGCTTGGCTGCGCCTTCGCCGCCAAGCGTGAGCAGCAGGATCGCCGCGCGAGCTGCGCCGGACTTGTTCGGTCCTTCGAGCTCCAAAGGTGAGTAGGCACCCAACATGGCGAGGCCGTCAGATGGCGCCGGCGGACTTCGAGCGCGGCTGGCGCACGGCCGGCGACACGATCTCCGTCAGCGTGATGCCGAACCGTTGGTCCTCGTTCTCGAGCACCACCACCTCGCCGCGCGCAACGATGCGGCCGTTGACCATCAGGTCCACCGGGTCGGACACGTTGGTGTCGAGCTTTACCACGGCGCCGCGCCCGAGCTTCATCAGGTTGGCGACCGGCATCACGGTGGAGCCGAGCACGACCTGCATGGTCACGGGGATGTTCATGATGACGTCGAGATTGGGCTGGGCCGGGGGCAGGTCCGCCGCGGCCGGCACCATCTCCTCGTAGCCTTCCGCCATGAAGCCGTTTTCGGTGCCGAACTCGGTTTCGGTCTCTTCGGCGAACTCGGTGGCCTCCATGCCGAAATTGGGCGTGAAGGTCGTTTCGGTCTCGAGGTCGATCGTCTGGTTGGGCATGGAAGACAGGTCCTTCGAAATGTCGCCGGGTCGAAGCGACCCCATTTATTAACGAATAGCTGCTGGAACTGACGCGAAGCGGGACAGGGCGTCCACATCGTTGGCGGGCTGGGCGCGTCGGCGCTCGTAGCTGTCCAGGATGATGTCGAGGCGTTCGGTGAGCTCCTGGGCCTCGCCCATGCGCTCCTCGAGGCTGCGCAGCGTCTGCACGCCCTCGGTCTTCAGGAGGATCACGGCGTTGGCCGCCCTGTTGATCGACTGGTCGGCCTCCACCAGCGCCGCGCGCAGGGCCGACTCGTCGCCGCGCAGGCGGCGCAGCTCGCGATACATCGAGCCCGTGCGCCAGCTGGTGACGAGAAGGGCGCCGACCAGAATCGCGTCAATCAGAAAGGATGTCATCGATGAACTCCTCCGTCGGGTCGACCGATTCCTCGATCCGCACCATGTAGCTGTCGCGCGAGCGGCCCATATGGCCGCGGAACAGGCGCTGGCCCTCGCATTCGAGAACGAGCAGGCTTTCCATCGTCACGTTGAGCGAAAGGGTCTGGCCGACCTGGAAGCAGGCGACCTCGCCGAGCGTCGTCGGGTGTTCGGCCAGAAGCGCGCTGACGCGCATGTCCGCCTTCTGGAAGCCCGCTTCCAGATCCTTGGTCCAGCTTTCGTCGACGATCGAGGGGCCGGCGTCCGGGATCACGGCGAGCGCGCGCTTGTGGAGCGAGAGCACCGCTTCGGGCACCGCGATCCTGAGCGCCGCCAGACAGCGGCCGATCGAGACCTCGAAGCGGAACTCCACGAACTGGCGCGCGTCCTTCAGCAGCAACGCGTCGAGCTTTGGGCCGATCTCCTCGGTGACGAGCCGGTCGGGCGCCATCTGCATCGGGGCGATGTCGCCGAACACGGCGTTGCCCGTATCGACAAAGGCGCGCAGGGCGTTGTCGGCGAAGAACTTGCCGACGCTGGTGAGCGGGCGGCCGAGCTCGGGCTTGTTGCGCCCGTCGCCGCCGAAGGCCGCTTCCGAGACCGTGTCGACGAAGAGCGGGCCGCCGGCCACCAGAACCGTCTCGCGCCATTTGGGCGAGCGCACGGTGAGCGCGATCTGCGTTTCGGCCTGCTCCATCGCCTTGGCGTCGAAGACGAAGTTCGAAAGGTCCGCGAACTCGATCTTCAGCTCGGAGGCGTAGGTCGCGTTCAGCTTGGCGCTCGCGGCCTCGGCCCAGGCGGCGCCGATGACCTTGAGGCGGGGGTAGCGGTCCGGCTCGATCCGGGCCGCCGAGCGAAGCCGCTCTCCGATGCGGCGGTCGGTGACGGTGTCCATGAAGCCTCCTTATGCCGCTGCCGGTGCGCCGCCGCCGATCGTCTCGGCCTCGACCTGGTCGATCGTCGGGCGATCATGGGCGGAGATCGCCTTGCGGCCGTATTCGAGAGCGACCTGCGGAAGGGCGCCGTTCATGTAGGCGATGAGCGTCTGCTTGATGATGATGTACATGCGCATCTGCTTCTCGCGCACGCTCTTGATCTTGGCGGCCAGCGGGGCGAACACGCCGTAGGAGAAAAAGATGCCGGCGAAGGTGCCGACCAGCGCGGCGCCCACGAGATGGCCCAGCACTTCGGGCGACTGGTCCAGCGCGCCCATGGCGTGCACGATACCCAGAACGGCGGCGACGATGCCGAGCGCGGGAAGACCGTCGGCGACTTCCTGCACGGCATGCTTGGGCTTCAGCTTGTCGTGCTGGACGGTGTGGATTTCCTCGTCCATCAGCGCCTCGATCTCGTGCGGACGGGCGTTGCCGATGATGATGAGGCGGCAATAGTCGCAGATGAAGTTGGTCATCGCCTGGTTCTTCAGAATGTTCGGAAACGCGCTGAAGATCGCCGACTCGGCGGGGTTGTCGACATGGGCTTCCACTTCCGAGCGCGACTTAGAGCGCATCTCGCGCATCAGGGAGTGGAGGAGGCTGAGAAGGTCGAGATAGTCGCGCTGCTTGGGAACGGCGTCCTTGAACGCCTCGCCCATCGCCTTGCCCGTGTCCTTCACCACCTTCATGTTGTTGGCGATCAGGAAGGTGCCCAGCGAGGCGCCCAGAATGATCAGCAGTTCGTAGGGCTGCCAGAGGACGTAGAGATGGCCGCCCGAAGCGACGTAGCCGCCCAGCACGCAACCGATCGTGACGAGAAGGCCGAGAATGATACCCATCGGGTGCCCCTGGTGAGGAAAGAATTGGTTAACGCATAGGGGGGCCGACTTGCGCGAGACTGTGCGCTGCGGAAGGTTCCATGGCCGAACGAAAGGGTCAGCTTCGATCCATTTGCTTAGGGTTATGGTGGGTTCGAAGGGAGGCATCCGCCACGTGCGGGGGCCGCCCGCCCGCTTCCCTCCGGGACCGGCACCCTCTCGCGATTCCCAAGGCCTCTCCCCCATGCAGACATCGCTCCCCGTCGCTCTTTCCGGCCAGCTCGCCACGGAAAAGCGCCTCGACACGATCGCCAACAATCTGGCCAACCTGCGCACGGCGGGCTTTCGCGCCGAAGAGGTGAAGTTCGAGAGCTTCCTGTCGCGCACCGCGCCCGAGACCGTGGCCTTCACCTCCGGCGGCGAGCGCTACCTGTCCACCCGCGCCGGCGAGATGACGCAGACCGGCAACGCGCTCGACATCGCGGTGGGCGGCGACGCCTTCTTCGCCATCCAGACGCCCAAGGGCACCGTCTACACCCGCGACGGCCGCATGCAGATGCGCAACACGGGCGAGCTCGTGACCGTGAACGGCGAGCCGTTCCTCGACGTCGGCGGCGCGCCGCTGCTGATCGACCCGGCGGGCGGCCCGGTCTCCATCGCGCGCGACGGCATGCTGACCCAGAAGAACGTGCAGGTCGGAGCGGTCGGCCTGTTCGAGATGCCGGTGGGCGCCAATCTGCAGCGCGCCGGAACCTCCGGCGTGGTGCCCGATAAGGCGGCCGTGCCCGTGGTGGACTTCGAGAAGACCTCGGTGCTCCAGGGCTATGTGGAAGGCTCCAACGTCAACCCGATCCTTGAGATGACGCGCCTCATCGAGGTGCAGCGCGCCTTCGAGCAGGCCGCCAATATGATCCAGACCTCCGAATCCTCGCTCAACAACGCCGTTACCCAGCTCGGAGCCGTGAAGTGACGGCAGGCCCGAGGCAGAAGGTCGATCTGTCCGGCTTGAGCGAGCCCCTGATCCGCGTCAGCGGCCATATCGTGGACGTGTCGGCGCAGGCCTTCCGCGTCGCAGGCCTCAGCCCCTATGTGAAGCTCGGCGACTGCGTGGTCTGCGACGGGCCCGAGGGCGAGGAGCTGGGCGAGGTCGTGCGCGTCGAGGAGGCGGCCGCGACCGTCAAGCCCTTCGCCGTGCGCTTCCAGAGCGGCGTGCGCTCGCTCGCCTGGCGCACCGGCCCCGTCACCGTCTCGCCCGCCGCCAGCTGGCGCGGGCGCACGGTAAACGCCTTCGGCCGCCCTTGCGACGATCTCGGCCCCCTCGAGCAAGGCCCCGTCGCCTATCTCACCGACACGCTGCCGGACGCGGCCATGCGGCGCGGCCGCGTCACCGCGCCGGTTCAGACCGGCGTCAAGGCGATCGACATCTTCACGCCCCTGATCCGGGGCCAGCGCATGGGCATCTTCGCCGGCTCGGGCGTCGGCAAGTCGACCCTGATGGGCATGCTGGCGCGGGCCAAGGGCTTCGACACGGTTGTCGTGGCGCTGGTCGGCGAGCGCGGCCGCGAGGTGCGCGAGTTCCTCGAAGTCACCATGCAGGGCGAGCTGTCGCGCGTGGTGACCGTGGTCGCCACCGGCGACGAGAGCGCCATGATGCGCCGCCTCGCGCCCAAGACCGCGATGACGGTGGCCGAATATTTCCGCGACCAAGGCGACCATGTGCTGCTGATCGTCGACTCGGTGACACGCCTTGCCCACGCCGCGCGCGACGTGGCGCTGGCGGCTGGCGAGCCACCCGTGGCGCGCGGCTATCCGCCCAGCGTCTTTTCCGAGCTGCCGCGCCTTCTGGAGCGCGCCGGCCCCGGCGCTCCCAACAGCGGCACGATCACCGGGCTCTTCGCGGTGCTGGTGGACGGCGACGACCACAATGAGCCGGTGGCCGACTCCATTCGCGGCACGCTGGACGGCCATATCGTGCTCAGCCGCTCGATCGCCGAGGAAGGCCGCTTTCCGGCCGTGGACGTTTTGAAATCCATCTCGCGTCTGGCGGACCTGTCCTGGAGCACGGAGGAGCGCGAGCTCGTCTCGCGCCTGCGCTCCATGATCTCGCGCTTCGAGGACACACGCGATCTTCGCCTGCTCGGCGGCTACCAGCGCGGCGCCGACGCCACGCTCGATCAGGCGGTGGATCTCGTGCCGCATGTCTATGGTGCCCTGTTGCAGGGCCCGGCGGACGGGCCGACCGATCAGCCGTTCGAAGATCTCTCGCGCCGGCTGAAGGCCGGCATGACGCCCGGCTGATCTCGAACCGCCCCTATCCTTAAGCCCGCCGCTCAGGCCGACTTGCGCGGCCGGGTGGCGGGCGGGCGGCTCCAACCTTCCACGACGGCGCGCGGCGCATCGGCCGGCCCGTCCCGCCAGCCGATATCCCGCTTCAGCCAATCGGGCATCTCGTCTTCCTGCAGGACGCAGACATGCTGCGCGAGACGCTGCCGAACCGAGCCGATCCATAAGCTGAGTTTGGCGAGAAGACCGGACGCGATCCGACTCCTCGCCCGTTCGATCGATCCCGTCCGCATGGTCTGATCCTCCTGTTTGCGAGGCAAGAGATCGCGCCGGAAGGCTTGCGGGTCCAATCGAAGCTCGGGCATGATGCATAAGGAGGTTTTATGCATTATGTCGCGATCCCTGCCGCCGCTCGCCGCCCTTCGCGCCTTCGAGGCCGCCGCGCGCCATCTGAGCTTCACCCGCGCCGCCGCCGAGCTCGGCATGACGCAGGCCGCCGTCAGCTATCAGATCCGCGTTCTGGAAGAGCGCGTCGGCACGCCGCTCTTCCTGCGCGGCAAGCGGCCAATTTCGCTGACCGATGCCGGCCGGCGCCTCGGTGCGGACACGACCGGCGCCTTCGATCTCATCGCCGCCGCCTTCGAGGCGGCCAAGGGCGGCGCGTCCGGCGTCCTCACCATCAGCGTCATTCCTACCTTCGCCACCGGCTGGCTGGCACGCCATCTCTACGCCTTCCAGCTTGCCCATCCCGAGATCGCGGTGCGCCTTCACGCGACGCGCGACGTCAGCGATTTCGAGCGCGAGCCGGTGGACCTCGCCATTCGGGGCGGCCCGCCTCCCTCCCCCGCGTTGGTCTCCCACAAGCTTCTGTCCGCCGACTTCACGCCCATGCTGAGCCCGGTGCTGGAAGCAAAGATCGGCCTGCCCCTGCGCGAGCCCGCCGATCTCCTGCGCTATCCCCTAATCGACCCGACCGATCCCTGGTGGAACGAATGGTTCGCCCATGCCGGCGTCGAGCGGACGGGGTTCGACAAGGACGACGGCCACAAGATGGGCGGGCAGGATCTGGAGGCCATCGCAGCCGTCTCGGGGCACGGCGTCGCGATCCTCACGCCCTTCTTCTACCGCGACGATGTCGCCGCCGGGCGGCTGCGCCCGCCCTTCGAGCTTCTCTGCCCCAGTTCGCGCGGCTACTGGCTGTGCTATCCGCCCGGCCGGCGAAACGCGCCGAAGATCCGCCTTTTCCGCGAATGGCTGCTCGGCCACTTCCCCGAGGAGGACGGCGATCTTTCAAGCCGGAAAGGGATCGGCTAGAAGCCGGCCATGGCTCCTCCCCCGCTTCTTCGTCTCGACGGCGTGCGCCTCACCTTCGGCGGCACCCCCCTTCTCACCCATGTCGAACTCGGCGTCCTGCCGGGAGACCGGATCGCGCTGGTCGGCCGCAACGGCTCCGGCAAGTCGACCCTCCTGAAGATCGCGGCCGGCATCGTCGAGCCCGATGGCGGCGAGGTGTTTCGCCAGCCCGGCGCGACGATCCGCTATCTCGCGCAGGAGCCTGATTTCGGCGCGGCCGCGACGGTGGAGGCCTATGTCCTGGCCGGGCTCGGGCCGGCCGACGAGCCCTATCGCGTCACCCGCCTGATCGAGGGTCTCGGCCTTCGCGCCGACGCGCGGCCGGGCGATCTGTCGGGCGGCGAGGCGCGCCGTGCCGCGCTCGCCCGCGTTCTGGCGCCCGAGCCCGACATCGTTCTTCTGGACGAGCCCACCAACCACTTGGACCTTCCGACCATCGAATGGCTGGAAGAAGAAATTCGGGGCATGCGCTCGGCGGTCGTCACGATCAGCCACGACCGGCGCTTCCTTGAGCGGGTAACGGAGGCCACCGTCTGGCTCGATCGCGGCTCGGTGCGCCGGCTGAACGAGGGCTTTTCCGGCTTCGAGGCTTGGCGCGACAAGGTGCTGGAGGAAGAGGAGCGCGACCTTCAGAAGCTCGACCGCAAGATCGTTCGCGAGGAGCACTGGCTGCGCTACGGCGTGACCGCCCGGCGCACGCGCAACGAGCGGCGCCTCGCCGGCCTTCACCAGCTGCGCGCCGACCGCAAGAACGCCCGGCGCGCCGTGGGCACGGTGGAGATGGCGGTCGGCGAGACGCGCGAAAGCGGCAAGCTGGTGATCGAGGCCAAGGCCATATCCAAGCGCTACGACGAGCGCGTCCTGATCGACGAGTTCTCCACCCGCATCCAGCGGGGAGACCGGGTCGGCCTCGTCGGGCCGAACGGGGCGGGCAAGACGACCCTCCTCAAGATCCTGATCGGCGAGGCCGAGCCCGACAGCGGCACGGTGCGCCTCGGCACCAATCTGGATCTCGCCTTTCTCGATCAGAAGCGCGCCAGCCTGAGGGACGATCTGTCCGTGTCCGACGCGCTGACCGACGGGCGCGGCGATCAGGTGATGGTGAACGGCGAGCCGCGCCATGTCGCGGGCTATCTCAAGGACTTCCTGTTCCAGGCCGAGCAGATTCGCACGCCGGTCGGCAACCTGTCGGGCGGCGAGCGGGCGCGGCTGCTTCTGGCAAAGACCCTGGCGACGCCCGCCAACATCCTGGTGCTGGACGAGCCGACCAACGATCTCGACATGGAGACGCTGGACCTCCTGCAGGAATTGATCGCCAACTATCCCGGCACCGTGCTCCTCGTCAGCCACGACCGCGACTTTCTCGACCGCACGGTGACGAGCGTCATCTCGCCGGAAGAAAACGGCCATTGGCTGGAATATGCCGGCGGCTATTCCGACATGGCCTCGCAGAAGCGCGGCGCGCTGAAGGAAGCGCGCAAGGCCGACAAGCCCAAAGCGGCGGCAGGTTCGGGCGCGGAGAGCAAGGCCCCCGCGAAGACAGCCGCCGCCACGACCAAGCTTTCCTTCAAGCAGAAGTTCGCGCTGGAGAACCTGCCCAAGGAGATCGCCAAGCTGGAAGCGGCGATCGCCAAGGCCGAAGCGGAGATGGCCGACCCCGCTCTCTTCACCAAGAACCCGGACCGTTTCGCCAAGCTCGCCGCCAGCAGCGAGAAGGACCGCGCCGCCCTCGCCAAGGCCGAGGACGAATGGTTGGAGCTGGAAATGCTCAAGGCCGAGATGGAGAGTTGAGAGGAAAGACGGGGCTCAGTGCCCCGTCACCGCCTTCCAGGCCGGGGCGAGCAGCTTGCCGACGATCGGGATCAGCGCGAAGCCGACGAGGACGCCGACGATGCCGGATCCGATCGCCGTGACGAGCCAGCCGAGGAACCCACCGAGCGCCGGCACGAGGGCGGACACCGCGACGCTGGCGTCGTGGATGACGTGCTCGATCCCGGCGAGGCCGTAGCCAGCCAGGCCATGGACGATGATGCCGCCGCCGACCCAGACCATGGCGGCGGTGCCGACCAGCGCCAGAAGGCGCAGGAAATGCGGCATGAAGCGCACGAGGCCGCGCCCGAAGGCGGCCGCCGCGCCGTTGCTCTGCCGCGCAAGCGCGACGCCCACATCGTCGGCCTTCACGATCAGCGCCACCGCGCCGTAGACCACGGCCGTGATGCCGACCGCGACGATCGCCATGACCACCGCCTTGGTCCAGATCCCGCCCTCGGGCAGGCCGGCCAGAGTGATCGCCATGATCTCGGCCGACAGGATGAAATCGGTCTTCACCGCGCTCGCGACCCGCTCGTCCTCTAGCGCCTGCGGCGCCTTGGCGGCCACCGTCGGCAGCGCCGCCTCGTGCCCATGGGCCTCGTGGGGCACCAGCTTCTCGTAGATCTTTTCCGCCCCCTCGTAGGAGAGATAGGCGCCGCCCAGCATCAGGAGCGGGGTGATGGCCCAGGGCGCGAAGGCGCCGAGCACGAGCGCGATCGGCAGGAGAAACAGGAGCTTGTTGCGCACCGAGCCCTTGGCGATGCGCCAGACGATCGGCAGTTCGCGCTCGGCCGCGAAGCCCACGACATAGCGAGGCGTCACGGCCGCATCGTCGATCACGACGCCGGCGGCCTTGGCGCCGGCCTTGGCCGCCTGCGCGCCGACATCGTCCAGCGAAGCGGCGGCGACTTTCGAAATGGCGGCGACATCGTCCAGAAGGGCGATCAATCCGATGCTCATGGTCTCTTAACATCCCCTCGAATGCACCCGGCGCGATCTCCAGCCCACCCCATGAGACCCCGCTTGCCGCTGGTTAAGCTGCGGCCTTGATGCCACTCATACACAGCCAACGCCTCGCCAACGAGATCGTGCGCGAAGAGTGCTTTCCTTTTCCGTTCGGCGATGCACTCTTTCGGTTCGAAGCCGCCCGCACGGGGCGGCTGGATGCGGCCGTGAGGAGGGAGACAGCCATGAGCTTCAGCGCAACGATCGAATCGCCGCGTGGGGCGAAGTGGGTCCTTGCTCTCGCGGCCCTCGTTCTGGCGCTCGCCCAGCCCGCGCTGGCGCTGGAAACCACCGCCCGCGCTGCTCTCATGGTGGATCTCGGCAGCGGCACGCTTCTGTTCGAAAAGAACGCCGATCAGGAAATTCCGCCCGCCAGCCTGTCGAAGCTGATGACGCTGGCGGTGATCTTCGACGAGCTGCGCAAGGGTTCGGTGCGGCTGGACGAGAGCTTTCCCGTGTCCGAAAACGCCTGGCGCACGGGCGGCGCGGCGTCCGGCGGCTCCACCATGTTCTTGCCGCTGAACTCGCAGGTCACCCTTGCCGACCTCATCAAGGGCATCGCCATCCAGTCCGGCAACGACGCGACGATCGTCGCCGCCGAGGGCATTGCCGGCAGCGTTCCGGCCTTTGCCGAGATGATGAACCGCAAAGCGCGCGAGCTGGGGCTGACCCATTCGCATTTCGTCAATCCGCACGGCCTGCCCGACCCCCAGCAATATGTCTCCGCGCGCGATCTGGTGACGCTGGCGAGCTATCTCATCCGCGAGTTTCCCGAGCAGTACCCGCTCTTCTCGGAGGAGGAGTTCACCTTCAACGGCATCACGCAGCGCTCGCGCAACCCGCTCCTGCCGCTCGGCGCGGACGGACTGAAGACCGGCCACACGGCCGAGGCCGGCTACGGCCTCGTCGCCTCGGTCAAGGACGACACGGGCCGGCGCATCGTCTTCGCGCTGACGGGGATGAAGAGCGTGCAGGAGCGCGCCGAGCAGGCGCGCGCCATGATGACGGCGGGCCTGCGCGGCTTTGAATCCATCGTCGTGGCGAAGGCGGGGGAATCGCTCGGCGAGGTGCCGGTCCGCAACGGGGCGGAGGAGAGCGTGCCGGTGCGCCCGGGCGGCGAGATCCGCTTCCTCCAGCCGCGCGGCGAAGGCGGCGGGCCGGTGACCCACGAGATCGTGCCGCTCGGCATCGTGGACGCGCCGGTGCCCGAGGGGCGCCGCGTGGCGCAGCTGCGCGTCCTGCAGGGTGGGAAGGTGTTGCGCGAGGAGCCGCTCTTCGCCGCCCGCGCGGTGGAGGAAGCGAGCCTCCTGCAGCGCATCCAAAACACCGTGCTCGGGCATTTCCGCTGATGCACGAGGCTTAAGGCGGCGCGTCGCCCGCGCCGCCGGCTTTGCCTCTCAGACCGTCGCCTGCGCCATGGCGCTCATCACGGCCTGATGGGGATAGGGCTTGAAGAAGAACAGGCTGTCTTCGGGCAGTTCGTCGCCGGCGGGCGGCCGCACGCCTGACGTCACCAGGATACGCACGTTCGGCCAGCGATTGCGCACCGTGGCGGCGAGCCGGTAGCCGTCCATCGAGCCCGACATCTGCACGTCGGTGAAAAGAATACGGATATCGGGCTGGGCTTCGAGAAGGCGGATGGCCTCGTCGGCATTGCGCGCCCCATAAGCCACGAGCCCCGCCTCTTCCGCGATGTCCATAGCGTCCATCATCAGAAGCGTGTTGTCATCGACAATCACGGCACCATGGCGTTGCGGAAAGCGAGAACGACCCAAGGGAAGCATCCTTTGATACGAAGAGGGTCGGCCTCGGCCGCCCGTTCGTATGACTATGATACTATAATCTTGCGCTCACCTTTCCATTCAACGTGAACACTAGACCTTGGGTTGCATAATCTAGCTTTGCTACACCTTGGAAATAGGGTGCGACGATCCGCTGGACGAGGCGCGTTCCAAAGCCTGACCGGACGGGAACCTCGACGCTGGGGCCGCCCGACTCCTGCCACCGGAAGGTGAAATCTCCGTCCGATTTGGCATCCCATTCTATCTCGACCTGACCCGTATCGTTCGAAAGCGCTCCATATTTGACGGCGTTGGTGGCGAGTTCGTGCAGCGCCAGCGACAAGCCGAGCGCCTTCTGGCTGCTGAGCGTGACCGGGCCGCCGGAAATGCGGAATCGCCCCCGCGCATGGTCGAGCACGCTCAAGGCGGCATCCACCACCTCGCGAATGTCGGCGCTGTCCCAGTCCACCCTTGTCAGGATGTCTTGCGCGCGGGCCAGCGCGGCGATGCGGCCGGAAATGGCCTCCCGCCCCTCTTCCACCGTCTTCACCTGCCGCAGCGTCTGCGTGGCGATGGCCTGCACCATGGCCATGGAGTTCTTCATGCGGTGGGCCATCTCGCGCATCAGTTCGATGCGCTGCTGCTCGGCCATGATCCGCGACGTGACGTCGTAGCCCTCCACCAGAATGCCGACCACAGCGTTCGCCTCGTCGCGAACAGGCTGGTAGACGAAGTCGAGGAAGCGCTCCACCTGCGGCCCGCCAGGCTCGTTTTGCGTCACGAAGCGCGCCCCGCTCTGCGCGTGCGCCTCGCCGCTGGCGAAGGCCTCGGCCAGAAGCGCGCCGTAGCCCTGCTCCATCGCCTCCGGCAGCGCCTCGCCGATCGTCCGGCCGATCAGGTCACGATCGCCCACGAGCCTGAGATAGGCGGGATTGGCCCATTCGAACCGATGCTCCGGCCCGTTCATCATCGCCATGAAGCTCGGCGCCTGCTGGAACATCTGCTGAAACCGGGCGCGCTCGGCCGCCATCCGGCGCCGCGCGATGACCTCGCCCGTGGTTTCCGTGCAGGCGCAGAACATGCCCCCGACCTCGCCGTTCTCGACGCGCACGGGCGTATAGGAGAAGGCGAAATGCGTCTCCTCGGGATAGCCGTTGCGGTGCATCGTGAACTCGATGTCGTCCATATGCGTGGACACGCCGGCATAGGCCCGGTCCAGAATCGGCTTCACGACATCCCACAGGTCGAACCAGAGATCGTGGAACGGACGCCCCAGCGCGCGCGGATGGCGCTGGCCGCACATGGCGGCATAGCCGTCGTTATAGAGGGTGATCTGCTCGCGCCCCCAGACCACGAGCATGGGCTGGCGCGAACCGAGCATGATGCCGACGACCGTGCGCAGGCTCTGCGGCCACGCCTCCATCGCGCCGAGCGCCGTGGCGGACCAGTCGGTCTGCCGCATCAGCTCGCCGCATTCTCCGCCTCCCTCCAGAAACGAAAAGCCCACGTCGCCCGCGGCGCGCAGCACCGTTTCCCCCGACAAATCAGCTCGCCTTTCCCTATGTCCCCCTTTTGTTCATATCGGAGAGGCCCCCCGGAAATCCAACGGAAAAAAGGGGGCATGATTGTCAG
Source organism: Aureimonas sp. AU40 (assembly GCF_001463785.1). Taxonomy (NCBI): domain Bacteria; kingdom Pseudomonadati; phylum Pseudomonadota; class Alphaproteobacteria; order Hyphomicrobiales; family Aurantimonadaceae; genus Aureimonas; species Aureimonas sp. AU40. The sequence goes on along the minus strand of NZ_BBWL01000023.1, from coordinate 24,414 downwards.
GCTGGTGTCTTTCTGCATGGCTGGCAATCGCTGGCGCGCGCCGAAATGCCTTGACGCCCGGTCCGCATGCGCCGATATGGGAGCCACATACCCGCGTTTGCGCAGTGCCCGCTTCCCCCGACTATTTGGGGTCAGGCCATCGGGCGCCTGCTGGCTGCAATGTTTGCCAGCCGCGGTCCGTGCTGATCTGCTCCCGCGCAGGAACGGTCAGCCGTTTATCGGCCTCCACAGGCCGAAGCCAGTCAAAGGCACTCCTTGACCCAGACGAACTTCCAGGCGCTCGGCCTTGCCGACGCGCTTCTGTCCGCCCTTGCGGCGATGGACTTCACCGTGCCCACGCCGATCCAGGCGCAGGCCATTCCCGCCGTTCTGAAGAATCGCGACGTCCTCGGCATCGCGCAGACCGGCACCGGCAAGACCGCCGCCTTCTCGCTTCCCATCATCGACGCGCTGCTGCGCCAGGGCGCCCGGCCGAAGTCCGGCTCCGCCAAGGTTCTCGTGCTCGCCCCGACGCGTGAGCTCGCGATCCAGATCGCCGAGAACGTGAAGGGCTTCACGGCCGGCACGCCGATCCGCCACATGACCGTCTTCGGCGGCGTCTCCATCCGTCCGCAGATGGAAGCGGCCCGTCGCGGCGTCGACATCGTGATCGCGACCCCCGGTCGCCTTCTCGACCTGATCGACCAGCGCGGCCTGACCCTGTCCGACATCAGCCACGTCGTGTTCGACGAGGCGGACCGGATGCTCGACATGGGCTTCATCCGCGACATCACCCGCATCGTGAAGATGCTGCCCTCCGACCGCCAGTCGCTCCTGTTCTCGGCCACCATGCCGGACAACATCGCCTCGCTGGCCGCCAAGCTCCTGAAGAACCCGGTTCGCGTCGAAGTGACGCCGGAAGTCGTGACGGTCGAGAAGATCGAGCAGAGCGTCTTCCTGGTGCCGCAGAAGATGAAGAAGCACTGGCTGATCAAGCATCTGCCGGGCTTCGATAAGGCGGTGATCTTCACCCGCACCAAGCATGGCGCCAACCGCTTGTCGGAAGACCTGGAAAAGGCCGGCATCGGCGCGCTGGCGATCCATGGCAACAAGAGCCAGGGCGCGCGTCAGCGGGCACTGTCCGAGTTCCATGCCGGCAAGCTGAAGGTCCTCGTCGCCACCGACATCGTGGCGCGCGGCATCCATGTCGATGACATCAGCCATGTCGTGAATTTCGACCTGCCGGAAGAGCCGGAAAGCTATGTCCACCGCATCGGCCGCACGGCCCGCGCCGGCAAGTCCGGCATCGCGGTCACGCTGTGCGATCCGTCCGAGCGCTCCAAGCTGCGCCAGGTCGAAAAGCTGACGGGCCTTCGCTTCGACGTGCAGTCGAACGAGTTCTCTGACGCCTCCGGCGCCCCGGACGAGCCGCGCGGCGAGCGCGGCCCCCGGCCGCAGCGCTCCGGCCGCCCCGGCGGCGGACGCAGCGAAGCCGGTCGTGGCGGCGGTGGTGGTCGCGGCGGCCAGTCCGGCGAGCGTCGTCCGCATGGCGAGCATCAGCGCGGCGCTCAGCGCAGCGAGAATGCCGCGCCGCGGGGCGACGAGCGTGACGGCCAGCCGAACCGCAACCGCACCCGTCGGCGCAGCCCGCGCCCGCAGGGCGGGACTCGCGTCGCCGGCTGAGCCGGACCGCGATCCATCCGACAAGCGAAAGGGGCCGAAAGGCCCCTTTTTTCGTGTCCGCGCCGGGGCCGAGCCGGCAAGGTTGCGCGCTCACCCCTGCCCCCCATATGCAGGGGCGAAGCAAACGCCAATCGAAAGACGGTGACATGGCCGAGACGGTGAAGGTCGACATCCCCCACAAGCTGACGCGCGAGGCCGCGCGGCAGCGGATCAACGAGGGGTTCGACCGCATTCGGTCCGAGGCCACCGGCGGCATGCTGAAGTTCGAGGACCAATGGTCGGGCGACCATCTCGACTTTCGCGCCGGAATGCTCGGCCAGCGCATCGTCGGCCGGCTCGACATTCTGGACGACCATGTCCATGTCGAGCTCGACCTGCCGGGCTTCCTCGCCTCGCTCGCCAACAAGGTGACGGGCAAGATCCGCTCGGAAGGAACCCTCCTGCTGGACAGCAAGAAGGCCTGAGGCCGCTAGCCGTCAGCGCGTAGCGGGCGCGCCGTGCAGAGTGGCGTTCTCGGCTACCACGGTCGGGCTTCCCGCCTCCGTATCGATGGTGCGCACAAGGCCGAGGCCAGGCACGATCGAGCCGACCTTGACACGCATCAGTTCGTTGCGCGTCGCCAGCAGCGCCTCGTTGTTGAACACCATCACGATCTGATAGTCCGCCGGCGTCGGCTCGCTGAGGCGCACGATCTGCGGCACCGGCATGGCGTTCGCCACGTCGATCGAGCCGGTTTCGATCCGGTCGAGCTTCGGGGGCATGTTGGCGAGCGCAGCCTGCTGGAAATAGTCCGGCGACTTCATCGACACGACGAAGGACCAGCCGAAGAAGCCGGCGGACGCGATCGCCAGGAGGACCGAGGCCGAGCCGACGATCCAGTCCGCCGCCGTCCATTCGTCGGAGAATGGCCCGAGCGACAGGCGTTCGCGCAAGGGTCGCGGCGCCTGCCCGCTCGCTTCGTCCAGTTCCATTGCCGTCATATCAGACATGGCGAAATCCTCGGTGCGTGGTTAGCCGAGGGTTGCGCCGAGCCCGTTAACGAAGATCGAGCATGGCGCATTGGCGCCGGGCGTATCTCTGCGTAGGGTTAGCCAAGTCTGAATCGACGCCGCCGGATGCGGCGTCCCGCCTCGGAGGTGATGGCCCGTGATGCACGATCGACGCCGGGAAGCGCGGCGCAGGACGCGCCTCAGACCCGCCAAGCTCCTGAGTCAGGCGGGGCGGTTCCTCTGCGACTGCACGATGGTGGAGCACTCGCCCCATGGCGCGCGCGTGCGCGCTTTCGCGCCGGTTCAAACCGCGATCCCGGACGAGCTGTTTCTGTTCGACGAGGTCGAATCGCATAAGCATCGCGCGCGCATCGTCTGGGCGAACGGCGCCGAACTCGGCCTCGTCTTCGACTCGCTCGCCCTCGCGGTGGAAACGCAGGAGCGCCACCGCATCGCCGGGCGCTTCTACGCCGTTTCGCCCTGATGCGCGCGAGAGCGTGATGACCCGGCATCTGGCCGCGTCCGCCCGCTGCCGCATGTAAAAGGACTTGCTCTCCGACGCATCGAGGCCTTGCGGGTTTGATTCGAGTTCTGTTGCTGCTTCTCGGCCTGCCCGTCGTGGCCGGCCTCGCCTTTCTGGCCTATGCGCTGAGCCCGAAGGCCATGGAGCCCGTACCGCGCCAGAGCCGCGCCGTCTTCTCGGAACTGGCGATCGAGCGCGGCCAGCGCGTGGCGCGGATCGGCAATTGCCAGGTCTGCCACACGGCAAAGGGCGGCCCCTCCTATGCCGGTGGCTACGGCGTCGAGACGCCCTTCGGCACGATCTACGGCACCAACATTACGCCCGACGAGGAGACCGGCATCGGCTCCTGGTCGCTCGAGGCCTTTTCGCGCGCCCTTCGCCAGGGCATCGGCCAGCGCGGCGAGCATCTCTATCCCGCCTTCCCCTACGACCATTTCACCAAGCTGTCGGACGGCGACGTTTCGGCGCTCTACGCCTTTCTGATGACGCGCGAGCCCGTGCGCCGCGCAGCGCCGGAAAACGACCTGCCCGCCCTTCTGCGCTTTCGCCCGCTTCTGGCGGGCTGGAAGCTGCTCGGATTCTCAGAAGGGCGTTTCGAACCAGACCCCGCCACTGACGAGCGGGTGGACTATGGCCGCTATCTCGTGGAAGGGCCGGGCCATTGCGGCGCCTGCCACACGCCGCGCAATCTCATCCAGGCCGAGAAGAGCTCGCAGGCGCTGGAAGGGGGCCTGTCCGCCGGCTGGTCCGCCCCGGCCATCGCAGGCCGGATCGAGGTCGCCGTTCCCTGGACGCAAGGCACGCTCGAAACCTATCTGCGCGACGGCTACTCGGTCGACCACGGCGCGGCGGCGGGGCCGATGCAGCCGGTGGGCGTCAATCTGGCCCGCACGCCTGCGGAGGATGCCGGGGCGATCGCGGCCTACCTCCTGTCCGTCATGGCCCAAGACGTGCGCCGGCCGGTGGAGCCGTCACAGGCGGAGGCCGCCGAGCGGCTGCCCGGCGCGGCGCTCTTTGCCAGCGCCTGCGCCCAGTGCCATGGCGGGGGCGCATCCGCGAGTGCGCAGGGCCTCCCCCTGGAGAAGAGCGGCGCGACCCATGCCGAGACGCCGCGCAATCTCGTGAACTTCATTCTGCATGGGCGCCAGCCCTCGGCCGGCATGATCGGCCCGGCCATGCCCGGCTTCGCCGCGATCCTGACACCAGCGCAGGTGGCGGAGATCGCGGCCTATGTGCGCGCCCGCTATTCCAGCGAGCCGCCCTTCGCCAAGTTGGGCGAGACCGTGGACGAACTTGTCGCCAAGGCGGCGCAGCCGTGAAGCATAAGGAAACCGGGGCCATGGTGAGCTTCACCGTCAACGGACGGCGCGTCGAGACGGATGCCGATCCCGCCATGCCGCTTCTTTATCTCCTGCGCGGTGAGTTGAAGTTGAACGGCGCGAAATATGGTTGCGGCGTCGGCCAGTGCGGCTCCTGCGCCGTGCTGGTGGACGGGCGCTCCACCTTCTCATGCCTCCTGCCGCTGGCCGCGCTGGCCGGCCGCGAGGTGGTGACGCTGGAGGGGCTGGGCGCCGGCGACAAGCCGGGGCCTGTGCAGGCCGCTTTCATCGCCGAGCAGGCCGCGCAATGCGGCTATTGCATTCCCGGCATGATCGTCGCCGTGGAAGGGCTTCTGCGCCGGGATGCCTCGCCCGACGAGGCGGCGATCCGCGACGCGCTGCAACCCCATCTCTGCCGCTGCGGAACGCATGCCCGCATCCTTCGCGCCGCGCTGCGCGTAACGACGCCGCGCGCGCCCGCTAGCGCCCCGGAGCCCAAGCGGTGAGCGCCGGCCTGTCGCGCCGGGCGCTTCTCAAGGGCGGCAGCCTGACGCTCGCCTTTGCCCTCGCGCCCCGGCGGCTCCTGGCGCAGGAGGGCGATCCCGGCGGCGAAGGCAGGACGGCCGGCGGCACGCTTCCCGGCAGCCTGGAGGACACGCCGCGCCTCGACAGCTGGATCCGCATCGAGGCGGACGGCACGGCCACCGTTTTCACCGGCAAGGCCGAGCTGGGTCAGGGCGTGCGCACCGCGCTCTGGCAGATCGCGGCCGAGCAGCTCGCCATGGCGCCCGCGACGGTGCGCCTTCGAACCGCCGACACCGCCGAGACGCCCAATGAGGGGTTCACCGCCGGCAGCCAGTCGATCAGCGAAAGCGGCACCGCCATCGGTCATGCGGCGGCGGAGGTTCGCCAGAAGCTCCTTGTGCTGGCGGCGGATCGGTTCGGCATCCCCGCCGAAACACTGACAGCCGAGAACGGCGCGATCCGCGCGCCGGACGGGCGGACACTCGCCTATGGCGCGCTGGTGGAAGGGCTGGATCTCGCGGTGGAGGCGACACAAGGCGCACCGCTCATCGCGGGCGCCGCCCGCCGCCTCGTCGGCCAGCCCCTGCCCCGGCTCGACATTCCCGCCAAGCTCACCGGCCGCGAGGCCTATGTGCAGGATATGCGCCCGGAGGGCATGGTGCATGGCCGCATCGTGCGCCCGCCCGTGCAGGGCGCGCGGCTGCGCGCGGTTGCCAGCGCCCAAGTCGAGGCGATGCCCGGCGTTCTCGCGGTGGTGCGCAATGGCAGCTTTCTCGGCGTCGTGGCGGAGACGGAATGGCAGGCGATCGCGGCGCGCCGCACGCTCGCGAGCCTTGCCGAATGGGATGCGCCGCCCGCCCGTCCTTCGCTCGCAGCGATCCACGACTGGCTGCGCCTCGCCCCGGCCGAGACGAGCGAGATCGCGGCTACGGGCGGTCCCGAGCCGGTGGGCGACCTCGTCACCGCGACCTATCGCCGGGCCTATCAGATGCACGGCTCGATCGGCCCGTCCTGCGCGCTTGCCGAAGCGCGAGACGGGCAGCTGACGGTCTGGAGCCACACGCAAGGCGTCTTTCCCGACCGGGACGCCATTGCCGAGTTGACGCGCCTTCCGACTGAGCGAGTGCGCGTGATCCATGTCGAAGGGTCTGGCTGCTACGGCCACAACGGGGCCGACGACGCAGCGGCTGATGCCGCCCTCCTGGCGCTCGCCCTGCCCGGTCGGCCCGTGCGCCTGCAATGGATGCGCGAGGACGAGCACGGGTTCGAGCCCTATGGCTCGGCCATGATCTCGCAGCTCGGCGCGCGTCTTTCGGCCGAGGGGCGGATCACCAGCTGGCGCTACGACGTCTGGTCCATGCCGCACTCGACGCGGCCGGGCACGGCCGGCAATCTCCTGGCGGGCCAGCTGGTGGAACCGCCCTTCGCACCGGAGGAGCCGCGCCCCATCCCGCAGCCGACGGGCGGCGGCGACCGCAACGCCATTCCCGGCTACGACCTGCCGAACCTTTCCGTACACAACCATTTCGTCGCCGAGATGCCGGTGCGGGTGTCCGCCCTGCGCTCGCTCGGCGCCTATCACAACGTCTTCTCGATCGAGAGCTTCATGGACGAGCTGGCGCTGCGCGCGGGCGCCGATCCCATCGCCTTTCGCCTGTCGCATCTGGCCGACCCGCGCGGGCGCGCGGTCATAGAGGCGGCGGCCAAGCGTTTCGGCTGGGAACATTGGGCGGCAAAGGGCGAAATGGCCGGCCGGGGCTTCGGCTACGCCCGCTACAAGAACCTGGCGGCCTATTGCGCGGTGGCGGTCGAACTCGGGCTCGACCGAGACACGGGCCGGGTGCGGCTCGGCCGCGTGGTCGCGGCCTGCGACAGCGGCGAGGCGGTGAACCCGGACGGCATCCGCAACCAGATCGAGGGCGGGCTCATCCAAGCCGCGAGTTGGACCCTGTTCGAGGAAGTGACCTTCGACGCCGCCGGCCCTGCCTCTCGCGATTGGTCGAGCTATCCCATCCTGCGCTTTGCCGACGTGCCGGCCTCCGTCGAGGTGCATGTGATCGACCGCGTCGGCGAGCCCTTCCTCGGCACGGGCGAAGCCGCGCAGGGGCCGATGGCGGCCGCGATAGGCAACGCCCTGGCGCACGCGGCCGGAACGCGCATCCGCGACCTGCCGCTGCGGCCGGACCGCATCACCGCCGCGCTCGGGACCTGACGATCCCTTCGAATGAAAAAGGCCCGCCCCGATCGCTCGGGGCGGGCCTCGTCTTTTGGGTCGAGCCGTCCGCTCAGGCGGCGGGCGCGGCCTGGACCGTGCCGGTCTCGGCCGTCGCGGGGCCGATCGGCTTGATCTGGCCGTTCAGCGCGGCGTGCAGACGATCGGTGTCGAGCTCGCCTTCCCAGCGGGCGACGACGAGCGTGGCGACCGCGTTGCCGACGAGGTTGGTCAGCGCGCGGCATTCCGACATGAAGCGGTCGATGCCCAGGATCAGCGCCATGCCGGCGACGGGAACCGAGGGCACCACCGAGAGCGTGGCGGCGAGCGTGATGAAGCCGGCGCCCGTGATGCCCGCCGCGCCCTTGGACGAGAGCATGGCGACGAGGAGCAGGAGAACCTGTTCGCCCAGCGAGAGATGGATATTGGTGGCCTGGGCGATGAACAAAGCCGCCAGCGTCATGTAGATGTTGGTGCCGTCGAGATTGAAGGAATAGCCGGTCGGGATCACGAGACCGACCACCGACTTCTTGGCGCCGGCCGCTTCCATCTTTTCCATCAGGGTCGGCAGCGCGGCCTCGGAGGAGGACGTGCCGAGCACCAGCAGCAGCTCTTCCTTGATGTAGCGGATCAGCGCCACGATCGAGAAGCCGTTGTAGCGGCAGACCGCGCCGAGCACGACGAAGACGAAGAGGAAGGCGGTGATGTAGAACGTGCCGACCAGCATGGCGAGGTTGGCGACCGAGGAGACGCCGTACTTGCCGATGGTAAAGGCCATGGCACCGAAGGCGCCGATCGGGGCGGCCTTCATCAGGATGCCGACCAGCTTGAACATCGGAGCGGAGACGGCCTGCAGGAAGTTGAGGACCGGCTCGCCCTTCTCGCCGACCATGCCGAGCGCGATGCCGAACAGGACGGAGAAAAACAGGACCTGGAGAATGTCGCCCGAAGCGAAGGCGCCGACGATCGTGGTCGGAATGATGTTCTGCAGGAAGCCGGTGATGGTCTGCTCGTGCGCCTTCGTGGCGTAGTCGGCGACCGCCTTGCCGTCGAGCGTGGCGGGATCGATGTTGAGGCCCGCGCCCGGCTGGATCAGGTTGCCGACGATGAGGCCGACGATCAGCGCGAGCGTCGAGAAGGTGATGAAGTAAAGCATCGCCTTGCCGGCGACGCGGCCGACCTTCTTCAGGTCGCTCATGCCGGCGATGCCGGTAACGATGGTCAGGAAGATGACGGGCGCGATGATCATCTTGACGAGCTTGATGAAGGCGTCGCCCAGCGGCTTCATCGCCTCGCCGGTCTGCGGATAGAAATGGCCGAGCAGGATGCCGATCGCGATCGCGGTCAGCACCTGAACGTAAAGCTGCGCGTAGAGCGGCTTGCGAGGAGCGGGCTCGCTCCGCACGACGGGTATGGATGCCATGAATGCCTCCCCAAAAGGTTTTCTTCGCGATCCATCCCGATCGCGTTGCAGAAGCCGGCGAACCCCGCAAAGCCTCTTGAGAACTGCATCTGCAAGCCGCGTGCCAATCGCTCTGCGCAAACGACATGCCGGCCATGCAAGGACTCTTGGAACCTTTCGAAGCGGGCCCATCGGCGATTTGTGCGAATTTCCACTCACCCCGGGACCCGATTTGTGCGATAAACCGCACAGATGAACAGTGCCACCGTCTCTCTCGCTTCCGGCCCCCCCTTGTCGATCCGCAGGGCGATGGTTCTCCTGGCCGGCGCCGGGCTGCTCGTTCTCGTCTGGGTGGGCGCGGGGGAGGTCGGGCGGCGTCAGGCGGGCGCGCAGCTTGCCAATCGCGCCGACAGCGCGCTCGCCTCCGCGCTTTCGGTGCTGCGCAGCGAGATCGCCAAGCAGCGCGCCGTACCCAGCGTCTTGGCCGAGGACCCGGAAGTCGCGAGCGTGCTGCGCCAGCCGACCGAGGCCGGGCTCGACCGGGTGAACCGGCGGCTGAAGACCCTCGCCGACACGACCGGCGCGAGCGTCATCTATCTCGTGTCGCGGTCCGGTTTCGCCGTCGCCTCCAGCAATTATGCCGAACCGCAGACCTTCGTCGGCAACGACTATCGCTTCCGTCGCTATTTCACCGCCTCGCTCAAGGATGGCGAGGCCCAGCAATATGCGCTGGGCTCCGTCAGCCGGCGGCCCGGCCTCTATATTGCGCGCCGGGTCGGCGGATCGGAGGCGCCGCTCGGCGTCGTGGTGCTGAAGGTCGAGCTCGACGCGGTGGAGGAAACTTGGCGGGCCGGCGGATCGACCCTGTTCGCGACCGACGAGCAGGGCGTCATCCTCGCCACGACACGGCCGGACTGGCGCTTTCGCACGCTCACTCCCCTTCCCCCAACTGAGCGCGCCGCGATCCGCGAAACGCTGCAGTTCGGCGAGGCGCCGTTGACGCCGCTGGACGCGCTCGCCGCGCGCGGCGGCGCCTATTGGGAGTTGAACGAACGGCGCTCGGACGGGCTGGTCTTCGAGGCCGCCCGCCCCATCGCGGACCCGGCCCTGCCCTGGCGCCTTACGCTTCTGCTGCCGGCGGGGGACAGTTTGAGCGAAAGCCTGCGCTCCGCGCGGCTCGCCGGCTTCGCGCTGCTTCTGGCCGTCGCCGGCCCCGCCATCGCGCTTTATCGCAGGCGCGAGCGCTCGCATCGGCGCCAGCGCGAGCTGCGCGCCACGGCGGCCGAGTTGGAACGGCGCGTCGCCGAGCGCACCGCCGAGATCGCCGAGGCGAACCAGCGCCTGCGCGAGGAGATGGAAGCGCGCGAGCGCTCCGAGCGCCGGGCCGGCGAGTTGCGCGAGGAATTGGATCAGGCCGGGCGTCTCGCCACGCTCGGTCAGATCGCCGCCGGCGTCGCGCACGAGATCAACCAGCCGCTCGCGGCCATCCGCACCTATGGAGAGAATGCCGGCCTGTTCCTCGAAAGGGGCGACACGGCCCGCACGTCGGACAATCTGAAGCTCGTGGTGGGGCTGACCGAGCGGATCGGCGCCATCACCGGCACCTTGCGCAATTTCTCCCGGCGCGGCTCGCAGGCGCTCGGCCCCGTCTCGCTGCAGAGCGCGGCGGAAGGCGCCGAGATGCTCCTGCACAATCGCCTTTCCGTCACGTCCGCCGCGCTGGCACGAGAGGGCGACGCCTGGGAGACGAGCGTCCTGGCCGAGCCGATCCGGCTGGAACAGGTGCTGGTGAACCTCCTGCAGAACGCGCTCGACGCGGTGGCCGAGCGGCCGGAGCCGCGCGTTGTCCTCGCCGCCGAACGCGACGGCGAGACCGTGCGCCTGTCGGTGTCCGACAACGGGCCGGGCATCGACCCGGCCGTCCTGCCGCGTCTCTTCACGCCGTTTTCCACCGCCAAGCCGCGCGGCCTCGGCCTCGGCCTCGTGATCTCGCGCGACATCCTGGCCGAATGGGGCGGCGATCTCACCGCGAGCAACGATCCCGGGCGCGGCGCGCGCTTCACCGCGCGGCTGAAACTTGCGCCCGCAACGAGGAGCCCATCATGAGCGACGCCCCGAGCCTGCCCGTCGCTTTCGTCGACGACGAGCCCGACCTTCGCGCCGCCAACGAGCAGTCGCTGCTTCTGGCGGGCTATCGTCCGCTTCTGTTCGACCGCGCCGAAGCCGCGCTCGCCGCGATCGATGCCGGCTTCGAGGGCGTCGTCGTCACCGACCTGCGCATGCCCGGCCTCAGCGGGCTCGACCTGTTTCGCCGCCTGCGCGCGCTCGACGCCGACCTTCCGGTGATCCTCGTCACCGGGCACGGCGACGTCGCCACCGCCGTCGATGCGCTGCACGAAGGCGTCTACGACTTCATCGCCAAGCCCTATCCCGCCGCGCGGCTGATGGACGCCGTGCGCCGGGCGGGCGAGAAGCGCCGGCTCGTTCTGGAAAACCGCCGGCTGCGCGCGCTGGCCGCGCAAGGGAGCGAGGCCGACGCGCCGCTGATCGGCGACAGCCCCTCCATGCAGCGCCTGCGCCGCACCCTGCGACAGATCGCCGACGCCGATGTCGACGTTCTCGTGGAAGGCGAAACGGGCTCGGGCAAGGAGGTGGTGGCGAGCGCGCTGCATGGCTGGAGCCGCCGCGCCGCCCACCCCTTCGTGGCGCTCAACTGCGGCGCTCTACCCGAGACGGTGATCGAGAGCGAACTGTTCGGGCACGAAAGCGGCGCCTTCACGGGCGCGGCCAAGCGGCGCGTCGGGCGCATCGAGCATTCCAGCGGCGGAACGCTGTTTCTGGACGAGATCGAGTCCATGCCGCTGGCATTGCAGGTCAAGCTCCTGCGAGTCCTGGAAACGCGCGAGGTGGAGCCGCTCGGCACCAACGAGCGCCGGCCGGTGGACCTGCGCGTCGTCGCGGCCGCCAAGGTCGATCTCGGCGGGGCCGAAGCGCGAGCCTATTTCCGCGAGGATCTGTTCTACCGGCTGAACGTCGTGACCGTGCAGATCCCGCCCTTGCGGGAGCGGCGGGACGACGTGCCGCTACTCTTCGCCACTTTTCTGGAACGGGCGGCCAAGCGCTTCCGACGCGAGCCGCCGGCCCTTTCGCCCTCTGTCGCCCGGCATCTGCGCGAGCACGACTGGCCGGGCAATGTGCGCGAACTCGTTCATTTCGCCGAGCGCGTGGCGCTGGGCATCGAGGAACTGGCGGAGCCGGCCGATTGCGCCCGAACCGGCATGACCCTGCCGGAGCGGGTGGACGCCTTCGAGGCCGACGCGATCCGCGCCGCCCTCGAAGGGAGCAATGGAGACGTGAAGCGGACGATCGAAGCGCTCGGCATTCCGCGCAAGACCTTCTACGACAAGCTCCAGCGACACGGTATCAGCCGCCGCGATTTTGCGGGCGAGAGCTAGATCACCTCTGAATTGTCCGACAGCTAAGCGTGCTCGCTTTACCGTCGCAGGATGCTTTAGGCGCCCTGCCGAATGGCGTCGAGCACCTTGCCGAGATGCTGCGAGCCGGCCTCGGTCAGCGTGCCCCGATCGCCTTCGGCCTCCAGGAGCCCGGCCTGTTCGAGTTCCTCGACGCCGGCCGAATCCGCCTTGTGCCCCTTGCCGTCGTCGAGCACGACGCGCGTCACCACCTCGCCGCTGACGAGCGAATGATAGGCCGCGAAGGTGAGGATGGAGAGGGCGTGGTCGCTGAGTTTCGTCTGGCTCATGTCGGCTTTCCCAAGCTGAGGTTCTGTCTCCAAAACCCAATGGAACGGGCGCCCGATGGCTCCGCCGGAGCGGCAAATTCACGCGCCCCAAGCAGGCCCTTCTGCTGCGAAAAAAGTCCCTCTCCCCTTTCTCGACAGCGCCACGATCCGTCGTTACCTCTGCCCGCGGAACTGCAAGGCATCGCATATGACGAAGATCGTAGACCCCGAGTTGAACGCCCTGATTCGCGAGGTGATCGACGCCCGGCTCATCAAGCCCGGCTCGCCCGAGCAGATCGTGGCCGCGCGCGTGGCGAGCGAAGGTCTGGGCGCTCTGGCGCCCGACGAGCGGGAGCTGTTCGAAACGAGGGTGCTGCCCATTCTGGCCAAGCCGATCCGGGAGCAACTGGCGATCGCCTCGATCGTGCAGCGCGGCGGCTACGTGCCCCGCAAGATCGAATTCTAAGCCCATCATATTTTGGCGAGGCGGGCGGTTGCGCCCGCTTCGGCCCGTGGAAACCGGACGAAACGATCCTAGATTCAAAGGGGTATCTGTTTCGGAGTGTTTCGATGCGTGCCGACCCCGAATTGTCGCAATTGATCGCCGACGTCATCGACGCCGGGCTTTTGAAAGCGGGGTCGCGCGAGATCGAGATCGCCCAGCTCGTGGCCCGTCAGGGCCAGCGCCGGCTGACGCCGGAGGACCGGCGTATTTGGGAAAACGGCGTGTTGCCGGTCCTGGCAAAGCCCATCGACATCCAGATCGCCGTCCGCTCGCTGGAGCGACGCTCCTACGGCTTAGCGCCCAGACCGTTGGCCTGAGGGTGCGGTCTTAGGCTGGGTCGGGCGGGCGAGCGCAGGATCACGGCGTGTCCTTCCCATCGCCATCGAGCGCGGAGACATCCGCCGACAGGCCAAGGGCGGGCGCGAGTTCGTTGGTGAGAACCGTTTCCACCGTTTGGATGCGTGCCAAGGCATCACGCAGCACGGCCTCGCCCTCCGCCGTGCCGGCGGCCTGGCCGAGATCGGGGCCGAGGGCGCGGATCGACAGGGCGATGGCACCGAGCTCCTGCGCCGGGTCGAGCGACGTGCCGGGCTTGAGCGCCAGCAACCCCGAATCCGCCAGAAGCGCCCGCAGCCCGTCGAGATCGGCCACCAGCATGGCGGTCGCGTGATCGCTGCGGCCGAACAGGAAGAGATTGGTCTTGGTCTCGCCGGGCAGCGCGTTGAGGCCCGGCAGGATGCGCAGCTCGCGGATCGCCGTCAGCCCACGCACGGCGGTGGCGAAGAGTTCCTGGAGCGAATCCTCAGTCGAGCGATAGGTCGGGTCGGAGGGTTTGGGCTTGGTCAGGCGCTCATTGATGCCGTGCGGATGGCGCCATTGCTCGGCCACCGCATCGGAAATCTGGCCGAGATTGCCGACGATCGTCGCGCCGTAGCGGCAGCGGAACGCGCCGGCCTGGCTCGCCAGCGCATCCGAGCCATTGCCGAACAGGACATATTCCAGCGCCGTCAGCCCCTGCACGGCGACGCTCTTGCGCGGCAGGAGATCGCTCGTCGCCGCGTCCGCGTCGCGCCGGTTGACGATGATCTGCGCCTGACGCTGGGCCGCGCCGCGCCGGTCGGGCCAGAACAGGTAGCGCTCGAAGCGGCTGCCTTCGGTGATCGGCCCGAAGCGGATGAACTCCACCGCGCCGAAGGCCTGCGCCAGATCGGCAAAGCCCTGGCGCGCCGCCTTCAACTTGGCGTCGTCGGGCTTGGCGCAAAGCTCGGTGAAGGCCTTGGCCTCGACCTCGCCGGCCTTGTCCAGCCGCTCATAGCCCGGCCGGATCACGCTCTCGATCGCGCGCTCCACCACCGCTTCGCGCGTCGGCGCGGCAGGAGCGGTCTGCGCCAATGCCGCGCTGCCCGTGGAGAGAACGAGACAGGCCGCGATCGATGCCCTGAAACTGTGCCGCATCTGCAAGGACTCCCGAAAGCGAAGCAGGGCGGCGCGATCCTCGGCCGACAGGGCCGCGCGCACCCACGCCGCCATGCCAGAGGATCGCCTCCGCTAAGCTTCTGGCGCGGCCATCATGGAGACACAGCGTGTGGCCGCCCACCGTCTGCGCCAGACCGATACCCCAGAGCGGCGGCCCACGCCACATTGCGAAGGGCCGACATCACTCATAGGCGGATGGTCGGCCAGCCCCCCGCCCCTGTCGAACAGCGGGAGGAGGGAAGAAGGCGGGATCGGTTGGAAGGCACGGTGCCTGTCGGTCTGACGGTTGGTGACGAGATCGAGCACCGGGTCCGGCGCCTCCCCCGGCCAAGCTCTCTAGAACGCCGCTGCACGGCGAGGCAGCCAGCATCGGCCTGCGTGCAGGCGCGCGAGGAGGCCGGCGGACACGGAAGATCGAAGGCGGGGCTTCGGCCGCGCGCCGCGTCGGACACTGCCCCAAAGCCACCGGTGGCAAAGTGGTGAATCTCGGCTTCGCCTCGGATCTCCAAGTTTGCGCGAGTGCGCTTTCCGTCTGAAATCGTTCCGAGATTCACGCCATTCGAGACGAGGCGCCAAGGCCGGCGAGCGAGGCGAGGACCCTTGGATTCGGAGCCCTGCCGACGCGGCGAGGCCCACCTTGCGAAGAATCAATCTTCACGCGCTGGAACCGCCACAATTCGTCGCACATCTCTTCTCTCGTCCACCTAGATTCGGCTTCGAATCGGCGGCCGAGGACAAGCGAAGGCCGCCGCAGTGGCCTGTGAACGAGCGACCGAGATGAACAGCGACGAACGTCAGATGCTGCAAAGCCTCTTCACCCGCCTGGGGGACGCGGAACGGGGCGCCCCGCCTCGCGACGGCGAGGCGGAAAGCTTCATTCGCGACCGCGTTTCCAGCGCGCCGCACGTGCCCTACTACATGGCGCAGACGATCATCGTGCAGGAAGAGGCGCTGAAGGCGGCCCACGCCCGGATCGAGGAACTGGAGCGCGCCGAGCGCGAGCGTCCCGTCCAGAGCAGCGGCGGCGGTGGCGGCTTCCTCAGCGGGCTCTTCGGCGGCGGCGGTTCCGCTTCGCGCGACAGCCAGCCGATGGGCGTGCCGCAGGGCTATCGCGGCGGGCAGGATGCCGGCTACGGGCAGGCGCAGCCCGCGCGCGGCCCTTGGGGCGCCAGCGCCCCGCAGCAGGGCGGCGGCTACGCCCAACCCCCGATGCCTCCGCAGGGCGGGTACGGCGCGCAGCCGGGCTATGGCCAGCCCGCCGCCTACCAGCCGCCCGCGCAGGGCGGGCGCGGCGGCGGCTTCCTGGCCGGCGCGGCGCAGACGGCGGTGGGCGTTGCCGGCGGCGTGGTGCTCGGCAACATGCTGGGCAACATGTTCGGCGGCTCGCATTCCTTTCTCAATCCCGGCGGCGCGGGCGGGGTCGTGGAGAACACCACGATCGAGAACACCGAGATCATCAACGAGGCGCCCGGCGCGCAGGACGTGTCCGCATCCGACGCCGGGGACAATTCCTATGACGACGGCGGGATGCAGGACGCCGACTACGACGATCCCGGCTTCGGCGGCGGCGACGATTTCGAGGACATCTGAGCCCTCGCGAAACGCTCGAAACTAAAGAAGGGCCGCCGATCTCCGGCGGCCCTTCTTCGTGAGGCGTCGGACTTTCGGCGGAGCGTCAGTTGGCGCCTTCGCTTTCCAGGAAGGCGTCGATGCGCCCTTCCCGACCCGCGCCGGTCGCGAAATACAGAAGCACGATGCCGAGGAGCAGGCTGCCGGCGATGATCGGCGCGGCCCAGTCTCCTTCCGCGATGCGCACGACGATCAGCGTGGCGCAAAGCGCGGCGCCCAGGATCGGCACGAGGCTCGGGATTTCGAACCGGCCCTTGGCCTCGCCCTTGCGGCGCTGAAGCACGAGAAGCGCGACGTTGACCACGGTGAAGACCGTGAGAAGCAGGAGCACGGTGGAGGCGGCGAGCGCGCCGATATTACCGACCAGCGACAGCGCGACGACGATCACCAGCAGCACGCCGATCGCGACATAGGGCGTGTGGCGCGTCTTGTGCACGCGCCCGAAAGCCTCGGGCAGGAGCCCCTGTCGCGACATGCCGTAGAGCAGGCGCGAGGCCATGACGTAGTTGACGAGTGCCGTGTTGGCGACGGCGAAAATGGTGATGCCAGCATAGATGCCGGTCGGGAACCAGGGCGCGGCCCGCTCCACCACGAGGATCAGCGGCCCAGGCGCTTCGGCGAGTTCCCGCCAAGGCACGACGGACACCGCCGTCACCGCCACGGCGATATAGATCGCGGTGGCCGCCAGCATGGCGGCAAGGATGGCGATGGGCATGGTGCGCTCGGGCTCGCGCACCTCCTCCGAGACGTTGAGCATGTCCTCGAAGCCGATGAAGGAGAAGAAGGTCAGCACCGCCCCTTGCGCGACGAGCAGCATGACGGAGCCGCCCAGCGGCTCGCCTCCCTCGCCGGTCGGAAACTCCAGGAGATTGGTCTCGCCCCAATAGGAGATGCCGACGGCGATGACGAGGATCAGGCCGAAGGCCTCGATCACAGTGCAGAGCGCATTCAGCCAGAGCGATTCCGAAATGCCCCGGAACAGGACGCCGGCGAGCAGCACGAGAAAGCCGATGGCGAGAACGCTTTGCGGCGTGTCGATGCCGACGACGCTGGCGAAATTGCGCGCCACGACATTGCTCTGCGTGGCGATGGAGGTGAGGCCCGAGCACACGACGGCGAGACCCACGACATAGGAGAGCATGGGCCGGCCATAGGCGCGCTGCGTGACATAGGCCGCCCCGCCGGCGCGGGGATAGCGCGAGGCGATCGAGGCATAGGACAGGCCCGTGAGGAGCGCCGCGACCATGGAGATCAGGAAAGCCATCCAGATGGCGCTCCCCAGTTCCTTCGCCGCCTCGCCGATCAGCCCATAGATGCCCGCGCCGAGCATGGAGCCGAGGCCGAACAGGGCGACCTGCGGCAGGCCCACCGCCCGCTTGAGCTTCGCTTCGCCATCCGTCTGCGTCATCGCGGCCCGATCCTTTCCCGTGACTTCATCCGGGAAACGATAGCGGCGAGCGGTCGCATGGCGAGGGGGATTGCGGCGAAAAAGGGGCTGGATCAGCCCTCGAGTTCGGCGAGGCGGCCGGGAATCTCGTCCAGCCGGTCGAGCACGAGATCGGCGCCGAGCGCCTCGGCCGCGTGCACGGTATAGCCGCCGCGCAGCGCGATCGCCTTCATGCCGGCGGCCTTTGCGGCGTCCACGTCGTTTTCCGAGTCGCCGACGAAGACGACATCCGCCGGCTCCAGGCCAAGCTCGCGGGCGGCGAAGAGGAGGAGATCGGGCGCGGGCTTCCGGCGCGGGCCGGCATCGCCGCCGACCACGATCTCCATCCGCTCGAAAACGCCGAAATGCTTCAGGATCTCGTCGGTCTCGGCGCGCGGCTTGTTGGTGACGACGCCGAGCCGGAAGCCGCCCTCGCCGAGGAAGCGCAGCGCGTCGCTGGCGCCGGCGTTCAGCGTGGTCAGCTCTGTGGCGCGCGGGCCGTAGATCGAGAGGTAGCGGGCGACGACCTTGTCGCGCGTCGCCGGGTCGATCGTCTTGCCGAGCGCAGCATAGGCCCGCTCGATCAGCGCCTGCACGCCCGCGCCCACCATGGCGGCGACGGCCTCGGGCATGAAGGGCGGCTCGCCGTAGCTCGCCAAAGTCTCGTTCAGCGCGGCGTGAATGTCGGGCAGCGAGTCGACCAGCGTGCCGTCGAGATCGAACAGCACGGCCTTCGGCCAGGTTGCGTCTTGCATGGAACGGGTCTCCTCAAGCGGCGGGCGGTTCGATCACGGCGAGCGTGATCCAATGGGCGGTGAGCGCGGGCTTGGTCACGTTCTCGATCTCGATCGAGGCGTCCCAGGCGGACTGTACGGAAACGGCCCGCTCGGTGAGCCCGACCAGCCGGAAGCGCCCACGCACCCGCGCGCCGGACTTCACCGGTGTCAGGAAGCGCACTTTCTCGAACCCGTAATTGATGCCCATCTTGGTGCCCTCGACACCGGGCATGGCGCCATAGGCAAGGATCGACAGAAGCGAGAGCGTCAGGAACCCATGGGCGATCGTCCCGCCGAAGGGCGCCTCGGCCGCCGCGCGCGCGGGGTCGACATGAATGAACTGGTGGTCGTGCGTGGCGTCGGCGAACGTATCGATCATGCGCTGGTCCACCACCAGCCAGTCCGACACGAAGGCCTCGCCGTCGAGATGCGCGCGATAGACGTCCATCGGCACGAGGGTGGGACCCTTGGGGCTCGTCGCGGTCATGATGCGTCCTGAAACGGTTCCAGACCCCGCTCATAGAGAAGTCCGGCCGTCCTGACCACGGCGGGAAGCCACTTTGCGGGAGCGGCCGCCGCCCCAGGGAGTTCGGCCTTTTTGCTGGGATGCAGCAAAGCCTGCCCTAGCTAACGAACCCAGCCCCGAACCCAAGACATCCCTGGAAAGGAAAACCATGTGCGGAATCTGCGGTGAAGTCCGCTTCGACGGCGGGTTCGCTTCGCCGGACCGGATCGGCGCCATGGCCACCTGCCTCGCCCCGCGCGGGCCGGACGGCGCGGGCCTCGTGGTGCGCGGGCGCGTCGGGCTCGGCCATCGCCGGCTGAAGATCATCGATCTCACCGAGAACTCCGCCCAGCCGATGGAGGACCCCGAGCTCGGCCTGACGCTCGCCTTCAACGGCTGTATCTACAACTATCCCGAACTGCGCCGCGAACTGCAGGGCATGGGCTATCGCTTCTTCTCGCATGGCGACACGGAAGTGATCCTGAAGAGCTACCACGCCTGGGGCCGGGACTGCGTGAAGCGGTTCCACGGCATGTTCGCATTCGCCATCCACGAGCGCGAGACCGGGCGCGTGTGCCTGGCGCGAGATCGGTTCGGCATCAAGCCGCTCTATCTCGCTCAGGATAAGGACCGGCTCCTGATCGCCTCCTCCCTGCCCTCGATCGTGGCGGCCGGCGGCGTCGACACGTCGATCGATCCGGAAGCCTTGCACCACTACATGAGCTTCCACGCCGTCGTGCCGGCGCCACTCACCATCCTGAAAGGCGTGCGCAAGTTGCCGCCGGCCACCACGCGCATGGTGGAGCCGGACGGTCGCTTCGACGACGTGACCTATTGGGCGCCCACCTTCGGGCCGCGGGCGGGCGACGAGGGCCTGACGACGCGCGACTGGGAGGACGAGTTGCTTGCCCATCTTCGCCGCGCGGTGGAGCGGCGCATGGTGGCGGACGTGCCGGTCGGCGTGCTCCTGTCGGGCGGCGTCGATTCCTCCATCATCGTCGGTCTCCTGGCCGAGGCCGGGCAGACCGGCCTTTCCACCTTCTCGATCGGCTTCGAGGACGCCAATGGCGAGGTCGGCAACGAGTTCGAATATTCCGACCTGATCGCCAAGCATTACGGCACGAAGCATCACCGCATCTTCGTTCCCGGCGCGGAGCTTCTCCAGAACCTGCCGGCGGCGATCCGCGCCATGTCGGAGCCGATGGTCTCCTACGACAATATCGGCTTCTTCCTTCTGTCGCGGGAAGTGTCGAAGCATATCAAGGTCGTGCAGAGCGGCCAGGGCGCGGACGAGATCCTGGCCGGCTATCACTGGTATCCGCCCATGCAGGGCGCGGCCGATCCCTTGACGGCCTATTCCGGCGCCTTCTTCGACCGCTCGCACGAGACCCTGCAAAGCCAGCTCGGCCCCAAATGGCGCGGCGGGTCGAACGTGAGCCTCGACTTCGTGCGCCGGCATTTCGAGCTGCCCGGCGCCGAGGACCCCGTCGCCAAGGCGCTGCGCATCGACAGCCAGATCATGCTGGTGGACGACCCGGTGAAGCGCGTCGACAACATGACCATGGCCTGGGGCCTGGAAGCGCGCGTGCCCTTCCTCGACCATGAATTCGCCGAGCTGGCCGCGCGCATTCCCTCCGCCGAAAAGCTGAAGGGCGGCGGCAAGGGCATCCTGAAGGACGTGGCGCGGCGGATCATCCCTTCAGCGGTGATCGATCGCAAGAAGGGCTATTTCCCGGTTCCGCAGCTGAAATATCTCGCCGGGCCGACGCTCGACATGGTGCGCGACACGATGGGCTCAACCCGAGCGCGCGAGCGCGGCCTGTTCGATCCCGCCTATCTCGACCGGCTCTTCGCCGATCCCGCCGGCCACATCACGCCGCTCCAGGGTTCCGAGCTTTGGCAGGTGGCGCTTCTGGAACTTTGGCTGGGCGAACAGGGGCTTTGACCATGGCCGCACAAAATCCCATTGAGACCCCTGGCGAGCCCGCCGTGGACGTGTCCTTCGACTGCGGCTGGGGTCGGCTCTGCTTCGCGCAGACCTTCGCCGACCCCGCTCATCTCGCGCGCTCGCTGGAGGAGGAAGGGCCGGCACGACGCGACATCGCCTTCTACGTGTCGGAGCCGCACGTGCTTCTGGCGCAGGCGCCGATCGAGCTGTTTCTCGATCCCTCCCACACGTTCCGCTTGGATCTCGCCGCGCTCAAGCCCTCGCTGCGCCACCCCACCGGCTTTCGCATCCGCCCGATCGAGCGGGAAAGCGACGCGGCGGCGATCAACCGGATCTACCGCACGCGCCACATGGTGGAGATCGACCCCGATTTCCTCTGGCGCCACCGCGAGGGCACGGCGCTGACCTATCTCGTGGCCGAGGACGAGCGCACCGGCGCGGTGATCGGCACGGTGACGGGGATCGACCATGTCATGGCCTTCGGCGACAAGGAGAACGGCGCCTCGCTCTGGTGCCTCGCCATCGACGCGCAGGCCGTCTATCCCGGCCTTGGGGAGGCGCTTGTGCGCGCGCTGGCCGGCCGGCTGCGCGACGAGGGACGGCAGACGCTCGATCTCTCCGTCATGCACGACAATTCGGCCGCGATCGGCCTCTACGAGCGGCTCGGCTTCAAGCGCCTGCCGCTCTTTGCGGTCAAGCGCCGCAATCCGATCAACGAGCGGCTCTTCACCGGCACGGCCAGCGCCGACGAAGCGCTGAACCCCTATGCCCGCATCATCGTGGACGAGGCGCGAAGGCGCGGCATCCATGCCGAGATCGTGGATGCGGCCGGTGGCTTCTTCCGCCTAACCTATGGCGGCAGGAGCCTTCGCTGCCGCGAGAGCCTGTCCGACCTCACCTCCGCCGTCGCGCTGTCCATCTGCGACGACAAGAGCGTGACGCGACGGCTGGTGGCCGATGCCGGCGTCCGCGTGCCCGAGCAGATCCTGGCCGGCGACGAGGCGGAGCTGGCCGGCTTCATCGAGCGGCACGGGCAGATCGTGGTGAAGCCGGCGCGCGGCGAGCAAGGGCGCGGCATCGCCGTCGGCGTGGAAACGCTGGAGGATGCGAAAGCCGCGATCGAGACGGCGCGGCGCGAATGCGACCGGGTGCTGGTGGAAAGCTGCTTCCGGGGCAAGGACCTGCGCCTCGTGGTGATCGATTTCCGGCTCGTGGCGGCCGCGATCCGCGAGCCGCCGATGATTACCGGCAACGGCACGGACGACGTGCGAACGCTGATCGAGCAACTGTCGCGCCGCCGCCAGAGTGCGACATCAGGCGAGAGTTCCGTTCCGCTGGATGCCGAGACCGAGCGCACCGTGCGCGCGGCGGGCTTTGCCATGGACGTGGTGCTGCCGGAGGGCGAACGGCTGACCGTGCGCCACACCGCCAATCTCCACACCGGCGGCACGATCCACGACGTCACCGACATCGTGCATCCCCGCCTCGTGGACGCAGCGGTCGCGGCGGCGCGGGCCATCGACATTCCCGTCTGCGGCATCGACCTGATGGTGGAGGACCCCTCGCGCGAGTCTTACGTCTTCATTGAGGCGAACGAGCGGCCGGGCCTTGCCAATCACGAGCCGCAGCCGACCGCCGAGCGTTTCGTCGATCTCCTGTTTCCGCTGTCCATTCCCTCCTCCGTTCGCACCGCGCGCTTGAAGCGCCGCCTGGACTAGAAGCCTCATGGCCCGCCATTCCATCGACACCGCCTATCTCGATGCGCAGCTTCGCGCCCTTCTCGCGATCCCCAGCCCAACCGGCTACACCGACACGGTGGTGCGCCACGTCACCGAGGAGTTGCAGCGCCTCGGGCTCGAAGTGGAGCTGACGCGGCGCGGCGCCATCCGCGCCATCCGCCAGGGCTCGCGCCGGGCGGCGGCGCGCGCCATCGTCAGCCATGTCGATACGCTAGGTGCGCAGGTGAAGGCGCTGAAGTCCAACGGGCGGCTCGAGCTCGTGCCGATCGGCACCTGGTCGGCGCGTTTCGCGGAAGGCGCGCGGGCCACGATCTTCGCCGAGGAGACCGCCTATCGCGGTACGATCCTGCCGCTCAAGGCCTCTGGCCACACGTTCAACGAAGAGATCGACACCGCGCCGATCGGCTGGTCGCATGTGGAGCTTCGCATCGACGAGATCGTGCGAAGCGAGGCCGATGTCGTGCGGCTCGGCATCGATGTCGGCGACACGGTGGCGATCGACCCGCAGCCGGAATTCATGGACAACGGCTTCATCGTCTCGCGTCATCTCGACAACAAGGCCGGCGTCGCGGTGATGCTGGCCGCGATCGAGGCCATGGAGCGCGCCGGCTCGGCAACGCCGGTCGACATCCATTGGCTCTTCACCATCGCGGAGGAAGTCGGCGTCGGCGCCGCGTCGATCCTCAAACCCGAGGTCGCCTCCATGGTGGCGGTGGACAATGGAACCAGTGCGCCGGGCCAGAACTCCTCGGAATTCGGCGTCACCGTCGCCATGGCCGACCAGACCGGCCCGTTCGACTACCATCTGACGCGCAAGCTCGTGCGGCTTTGCCGCGAGGAGGAGATCCGCTTCCAGAAGGACGTCTTTCGCTACTATCGCTCGGACTCGGCCTCGGCCGTGGAGGCGGGCCACGACGTGCGCACGGCGCTCGTCACCTTCGGCGTCGACGCCTCGCACGGCTGGGAGCGCATCCACATGCACGCCCTGCGCTCGCTGGCCGAGCTTCTCACGGCCTATGCCGTTTCGCCGCTGGAAATCGAGCGCGACATGAAGCAGAGCGGCGATCTCGCGGGCTTCACCCGCCAACCGCTGGCTGAAGCATCCGAGGAATAATTTCGCGGCTATTTATTAAGGACGAGACAGGATTTATTTCCAATCCCACCCGCCACAACCTTGTCGTTCAGGGGAATGTAACCAGAGCGGGAGCCTTATCGAAGCAAGGTCCGGACTATTAGCTAGGACTTATAATTTTCGATGAAGGTTTCCTATGCTTCGCTTTCCCCGAATGACTGTCCGCTTGAAAATGACGATGCTTCTGCTCGTCGGCCTGCTCGCGCTTTCGATGGTCAATTTCTGGCAGGTGCGGGACACGATGCTGCGCGATGCCGACCGGAAGGCGCAGACGCAGCAGGAAGCCAATCTGCGCGTCGCTTGGGAAGTTCTGGAGCGCTACGGTAAGGACTTCAGCCTTGTAAACGGCGAACTCTCCGCAGGTCAGCAGAAGCTGAACGGCTTCGTCGAGCCGGTGGACAAGGTGAAGGAACTGGTCGGGGGCGTCGCCACGATCTTTGCCGGCGACACGCGCATCACCACCAATGTCGTGAAGCCGGACGGCAGCCGCGCGATCGGCACCAAGCTGACGACAGCGCCCGTGATCGAGGCCGTCCTGAAGAAGGGCGTCAGCTTCCATGGCAAGGCCGATATTCTCGACAAGCCGTATTACACTGCCTACGACCCGATCAAGAACGCGGCCGGCGAGACGATCGGCGTGGTGTTCGTCGGCGTCGAGCAGGCTCAGTTCTTGGCCGGCGTCCACGATCTCCTGATGCAGATGGCCGTGACGAACGGGGTGATCCTCTTGGGCGTCGGCCTTCTCGCCTATGTCGGGATGGGCCCGATGCTGCGCCCGCTCCGCATCCTGCGTGAGGACGTCCTGCACATGGCGGCCGGCGATCTGGTGCGCGGGGTGCGCCTCTCCAAGGGTCGGGACGAGATCGCCGAACTCCAGCGCGCCATGGGCGACATGACCACCAAA
>NZ_BBWL01000022.1:0-67152 GCF_001463785.1 Aureimonas sp. AU40 | reverse complement strand
CGCCGAGAAGATCGCCGTGGTGCAGGAGATCGCCCGCCAGACCGACCTGCTCGCTCTGAACGCCGCGATCGAGGCGGCCCGCGCCGGCCAGCACGGCAAGGGATTTGCGGTGGTGGCCTCCGAGGTGCGCAAGCTCCCCGAGCGCTCCCAGGCCGCCGCGGCCGAAATCGGCGACCTTTCGTCCCGCACGCTGGTCGTGGCGGAGGACGCCGGGGCGCGTCTGGAGCGGTTGGTTCCAGACATTCGCAAGACGGCGGAGCTGGTGTCGGAGATTTCGGCGGCGTGCCGGGAGCAGTCGATCGGCATCGAGCAGATCAACCAGGCGATCGGGCAGCTGGATCAGGTGACGCAGTCGAACGCCGGGGCGGCGAACGAGATGGCGGCCACCGCCGACCAGCTGTCCACCGAGGCGGGCCGTCTGGAAGAGCGGGCGGGGTTCTTTCGCCTGTCGGACTCCGAACGCGAACGGCTTCGCCAAGCGGAAGCGGTGGAGATCGAAGCCACCAACCGCCGGCTCACAGCGCAGGGCGCCAAGGCCGCGGAGGGCAAGCCGCAGGACGCCTCGGCCCCTACCCGTGCCAGCGCCCGGTCCTCTTCGGCCAAACGCGGCCGGCCGAGCGCGACCAATCTCAATCTGGACCTTTCCGACGAGGCGGCGGCAGACCAGTCCGGGTTCCAGAAACTCAGCGCCTGAGAACGGTGCGACCCACCGTTTCGTTCTCAGCGGGCCGCCCTTTTGGCGGCCCGTTCCGTTTCGGGCCGTTCATCCCTGCCGCACGTCGCCGGTCACATGGGGATTGCCGTCGCCCCTGGGCTCGACGCGGCCGCGCTCGTCCTTCGGCTTGAGATCGCCCGACGCCGTGGAGCCCGGCGGCTTCTCGATCTGGCTTTCGCGCGACTCATCCTCGGGGCCGACACGCTTGATCTGCTCGTTCATGGGACTCACCCGTCTCCGTTTGAAGCCATAAGCGGCATGGCGGCTCGGCGGTTCCGATCCAGCCTTTCGCCAGGCTTGCCGTGTGGGGATCGTCCCGACAGGGCGCGGCTGGACTTGGCCTCCCTCGCCGCCCATGTTCAGCACGCGAAGTCCTCCCACAGGATCGGCTCCTGCCGCGGCTCCCGACTGATCTGTCAGGGTCCCGCGACAGACCCACCATCGTCCGATCATCCACAGACACATCGCGCTTTGGCATCAAAATGTCATTTTGCGATTGCCCCGCCCGGTCTTCTTTGGTAACAGCGCGTCATTCCCCGGTAGCTCAGTGGTAGAGCAATCGACTGTTAATCGATCGGTCGCTGGTTCGAATCCGGCCCGGGGAGCCACCTTCCAAATTCCGAATATTTGCCAGGTCATCGCAGGCCTAGCCCGTTTGTGTCTGCACTCTCAAAGCACTCTGGTCCGGGCTCGCGCGGGCTCTATGGAACGCTGACGAGCACGATGACGTTTTTCTTCGACAAGGCTCGGAGGATCGCCAACATGACGTCGCATAGCGTGGAAGAAGATCGCGTAATCTCGCACAACAAGCCGATGGGGCCGAAGCTGCGCATCGCGATCGGCGTCTTTCTGCTGGTCCTGCTCACGGCCATGATCAGCACGCTCGTGATCGGTGGCCCGACGGCCGACCCGGCCACCGCCAAGATTTCGCTGCAGCAGCAGGGAACGATCCCTACCAATCCCGGCGCCACGCCCAACGGCAGCCCCAGCGCCAATCCTTGACGCCGAGCGGCCGACGCTCCCCGCGTCGGCCTTCGGAGCGCCCAACCGGCCCGTCCAGCGCCCGCCAACAAGATCGCGCCCACGGGCCTCCTCGCAACCGCCTAGCGCTGAAAGCGCGCTTCGACCGTGCTCTGCCCTTCCTCCGGCCAGCCTTGGATCCGACGCATTCCGAGCGAGTTTGTTCACCAAGTCTTAACCAGCCCGGGGCGAGGTTGGGGGCATGTCGCCTCCGCTCGCCCGCGCCTTTGCCCGGATCGCCAGCACGCTCTTCGCCTTCGCGGCGTTGGTGCTGATCGGTTTCGTGACATCGCCAGCCGGGTTTGCCGCAGGCGACCTCCCGCCCACTCTTCTGGTTCATCAGGAGGCTGCCACGTCGGACGATTCCGGCGCGCCGCAGGTCGCTGGAGATCAGGACGAGCCCTCGTCCTTCGAGGCCATGATGCCGGAAACCTGGCAGATCGCCGAGCGCCCTCAGTCCTCTTGGACGATGGCCGGCCCGCGTCTTGGTGCAGCCACCGGCCTGTCCGGCCCCGACAGGCCCCCTCCCCGCCACCGCTCCGATCTTCGGAGCGGATCGCTCGGGATGCTCTAGCCAGCCCCGCGAACCCGAAAGGTCGAAGCCGGCCGCCCTCTCCCTGCTTCCGCGCCACCGGCGCGAGCGGGGCCAGGGCGGGGTCGGCTCGCCCAGCCGGCAGGCGCCCATAGTCCCTGCCCCTTCGGTTCGCCAAGCCGGCCTGTCTCGCCCGCGCCCCTCTCCGCGAACGCCCAGCGGCCGATTTCGGCCGGAAAGTTCCAGACGCGGACGACCCACCCATGCGCTTTCCCAACATTCGACGCCTGCTATCCGCCGCGCCCGCGCCCGAGCTCCTGTCGCGCCGTCCGGCCTATGTCCGCCTTCGCACCGGGCTGATCCTCGGGCTCTTCGCCGGCATTTACTGCGTCATCGGCGGCCGGCTGGTGATGCTCGGCGCGGTGGACGAGCCGACGCCCGTCGCCTGGCCCTCGCCGCCCTCCAAGGCGCGGCCGAACATTCTCGACCGCAACGGCCAGGTGCTCGCCATGGATATCCCCAGCGCCTCGGTCTATGCCGAGCCGCGCCGCATGGTGGACGTGGACGAGGCGATCGAGGGTCTGACCCGCGTCTTCCCCGATCTCGACCCGGCCGATCTGCGCAAGCGCCTGTCGAGCCGCTCGGCCTTCACCTGGATCAAGCGCACCACGACGCGCGCAGAGCGGGACGCGCTCTGGGCGCTGGGAATTCCCGGCGTCGGCTTCCGCGACGAGCTGCGCCGGCTCTACCCCAATGGCCGCGCGGCTGCCCATGTCCTGGGCGCGGTCAATGTCGACAATATCGGCATCGCGGGCATGGAAAGCTGGGTGGACCGGCAGGGACTGCAGGTGCTGCGCGGCGCGGGTCTGGATCTCGACAGCGAGAACCTGGAGCCGATCCGCCTCAGCCTCGATCTGCGCGCGCAGCACGCGCTGACGGTGGAACTCTCGGAGGCGGTCAGCAAGTTCAGCGCGATCGCCGGCGCCGGCCTCGTGATGGACGTGACGAACGGCGAGGTCATCGCCCTCGCCTCGCTGCCCGATTTCGACCCCAACGTGCCAACCGACGCCCTGAAGCCGGACCGCATCAACCGCGTCAATGTCGGCACCTACGAGATGGGCTCGACCTTCAAGGCCATGACCACGGCCATGGCGCTGGATTCCGGCCTGTTCGACCTGCGCTCGGTGGTGGACGCCAGCGCCCCCTTGCGCTTCGGCCGCTTCTCCATCCGCGACTATCGCGGCCAGAACCGGCCTCTGAACATTCCCGAATCCTTCATCCACTCCTCCAACATCGTCATGGGCAAGATGGCGATGGCGGTCGGCCCCGAGCATCACCGCTCCTTCCTCAAGCGGCTCGGGCAGCTCGACCGGCTCAAGACCGAACTGCCGGAAAGCGCCAGCCCGCTCTTTCCCGCCAAATGGGGCGATCTCAATACGGCGACGATTTCCTTCGGCCACGGCATCGCCGTGACGCCGCTTCAAGCGAGCATGGGCATCGCCGCCGTAGTGAACGGCGGCCGCCTCCTGCGCCCGACCTTCGTCAAGGGCGCCGACGTGGCGGAGCGAGTCGTGTCGGAGGGCGTCGTTTCGGAGCGCACGGGCGAGGCGCTGCGCTTCCTGATGCGGCTGAACGCGCGCGTCGGCTCGGCCGGCAAGGCGGATGTCGACGGCTATTTCGTCGGCGGCAAGACCGGCACGGCGGAGAAGGTCGTGAACGGGCGCTATGACAGCGGCACGGTGCTCACCGCCTTCATGGGCATCGCCCCCGCCCATGCGCCGCGCTATCTCTTCATGACGGTTCTGGACGAGCCCAAGCCGCTGCCCGAGACCTACGGCTTTCGCACCTCGGGCTGGAACGTGGTGCCGACCACGGGCAAGATCATCGCGCGCATCCTGCCGATTCTGGGGGTCGCGCCGACCGCCACGCCCCCGGCCTCCCCCTTCCCTGCCATGGTCTCCGCCCGCGCCTGGGGCTCGAACCTCTTCGACGGACAGCGGCAGGTTGCGATCAATCAGCCTTAAGAGGCTCTCAGCCAGCGGGCGGGCGCGAGGCGCGCCCGCTGGTTCGGCCCGGACAATGGTGCTGGGTTAAGGACTCAGACGATCATAGGCGAAGACGCCGACGCAAAGTGGCAACGCCGTCAGGCATCGAGCATCGCCGCGATGTGCAACGCCTATCGAACGGCCAACAGCTCGACGCGACAAAGCCACCGGCTCGAAATCACAGAATTTAAATGTCTTGAGAAAAACTGGAGCGGGCGATGGGATTCGAACCCACGACCCCAACCTTGGCAAGGTTGTGCTCTACCACTGAGCTACGCCCGCCCGCTCTTGTCTCCGCCGCCCCGTGAGGCGCTGCGGATGGGCGGCTTATGAGCCATCCCGAGGGGGAATGCAAGAGGGTTCGATTGGAAAAAGCGGCCGACGGCTTTCGATCGTCGCAGCCCAAGGCTGGCCCGTCTTCGGTCCTCCCTCGCCAGCCGAAACCGCGAGCCGAAGCCCGTTCGAATATCGAAAATCGGAAGGGAGAGATTGGAGCGGGCGATGGGGATCGAACCCACGACATCCAGCTTGGGAAGCTGGCGTTCTACCGCTGAACTACGCCCGCGCTCACGCCCAACACGTAGCGGAACGGCGGTTTCCTGGCAAGAGCCGGCTGGCGGGAGGGAGGAGCATACGGCGCTATCTCCGCCAGCGCGGCCCTGCCCCGTCTGGGCGCCCCGCCTCGGCGCTCGCGCTCTCCGTCAAAAGGCGAAGGATCTCCGCCTTGCCGGCGCCGGCCGGCACCTCCACCAGCGGAATACCGACGCGCTCCAGCACGAGGCGCTTGACCGCCATGCGGTCCGCCGCATCGTCCGAAAGGTCGTGGCCGGTCCCGTGATATTCCACCACGAGCCGAGGCTGACCGAAGCGGTCGATCAGCAGGAAATCCACCCGCTTGCTGTTGAAGGAGCTGAAGGCGGCCCGCAAGCGGCGATCGGAAGGGTCATAGGCCGTCTTCACGAAGGCGCCCATGGCGACCTCGAAGGACAGGCGCCAGTCCGGCCGCTGGTCGCGCACCCATTCGTCCAGCGCGTAGAGAACGCGCGAGGCTTCCTTGTTCACGGGGCGGACGGCGCGCAGCTCGGCGCTCGCGATGAAGCGAAGCTGATTAGTGGAGCGCGAGACGTCGTTCTCCTCGAAGTATTGCCGGCGCCGCTCGGCCTCCTCCTCGCGGGCCGCCTCTTCGGCGCGCAAGGCGGCGATCTCGCGCCTCGCCTCGCGCGCGATGCGCCGGGCGCGGCGCGCGAAGAGCGCCAGTGCGATCGCGAAAGCGACCAGAAGCCCGATCAGCGCCGGCTGCATTCCGCTTCCCATCATGTCTCACTCGCGCTGCGCGTCAGACGAAATGCTTGGAAAGCTTCAGCCCCTGGGCCTGGTAGTTGGAATTGAGGTCGATGCCGTAGAGTCGGCTCGGCAGCGAGGCCATGCGCTCGTAGATGAGGCGGCCGACGATCTGGCCGTGCTCCAGAATGAAGGGCACATCGTGGCTGCGCACTTCCAGCACCGCGCGGCTGCCCGTGCCGCCGGCCAGACTGTGCCCGAAGCCGGGATCGAAGAAGCCGGCGTAGTGAACGCGGAACTCGCCGACCAACGGGTCGAACGGCGTCATCTCGGCGGCATAGGCGGGGGGCACATGCACCGCCTCTTCGGACACGAGAATATAGAACTCG
The DNA here is from genome assembly GCF_001463785.1 of Aureimonas sp. AU40. Taxonomy (NCBI): domain Bacteria; kingdom Pseudomonadati; phylum Pseudomonadota; class Alphaproteobacteria; order Hyphomicrobiales; family Aurantimonadaceae; genus Aureimonas; species Aureimonas sp. AU40. The sequence continues at coordinate 61,170 of NZ_BBWL01000022.1, read as the reverse complement.
TCGGGATCGAGCACGAGTTCGCCCGTGCCGGAGCGATGGATCGGCTCCCAGAAGTCGAGCACAGGCTGCGCGGCGCGCTTGTCCACGTCCACCACGCCCGTGTGGCGCTTGCCGCGATAGCCGACGAGACCGTCGGCATTGCCCAGGAGATCGATCGACAGGGCGATGCCGCCGCCCGAAATGTTGGCGTCCGCCGTGCTGGTCAGCCGGTCGCTGGCGTGAAGCGCGGCCAGTTCCGCTTCGCCGAGCTGCGCGTCGCCGGTGCGAAAGCGGATCTGGCTGAGGCGCGAGCCGGGCCGCACCACGATGGGAAAGGTGCGCGGGCTGATCTCGATGAAGAGCGGACCGCGATAGCCGGCCGGCACCTTGTCGAACTCCTGCGCGCCGTCCACCATCACGCGGGTGAAGATGTCGAGCCGGCCCGTGGAGGATTTCGGATTGGCGGCCGCGCGAACCTCAGGCGGCAGCGCCAGGGCCTCCTGCAGCGGCACGACATAAACGCAGCCCGTTTCCAGAACGGCGCCGCCCGTCAGGTCGATCTCGTGCATGGAGAAGCGCGCGAGCTTGTCGGCGACGCAGGCGCCCCGCCCCGGCAGGAAGCTGGCACGCACGCGGTAGGCCCTGGAGCCCAGCCGAAGGTCCAGGCTCGCTGGCTGAATCTGGTCGGCGTCGAAGACCCTATCGGCCGTGATGCCGCCCGCCTCGAACAGCGCCGCAATGTCTCGATCAGGAAGAATACCGCCGGTCATGCACGGGTCCTACAGGCGTCGCGGGGAAAAATCGAGATGGATCGACGCCCGACCTTGGGGTCACGGTTAAATTCGCGCCCCGCTGCGGCATGGCGGCGATTGATTTGTGGCCGGCCGCGGCTTATGCGTCTTGCCGTGGTGATTTTGCCGGCCGGCTTGCAGCCACGTTAAACAACTCGCTAAAGGGCCGTTTCTCGAGTTCTCCCGAGCGGTTCCGAAGGCGTAGCCCTTCATGAAGTCGGCCCTCGGAGTGATCCTCATGTCCAAGCCCGACGAGACATCGCGCCTGCGGCCCGCCACCCAGATGGTCCACGGAGGCACGATGCGCTCCGGGTTCGGCGAGACGTCCGAGGCGCTGTTCCTGACGCAAGGCTTCGTCTACCCCACCGCCGAGGCGGCCGAGGCGCGCTTCAAGGGCGAAGAGCCGGGCTATGTCTATTCCCGATACGCCAACCCGACGACCCGCATGTTCGAGGAGCGGATGATGGCGCTGGAGGGCGCCGAGGACGCGCGCGCCACCGCCTCCGGCATGGCCGCGATCTCGACCGCGCTGCAATGCGCGGTGAAGGCGGGAGACCATGTAGTCGCCGCGCGCGCCTTATTCGGTTCCTGCCGCTACATCATCGAGACCGTGCTCGGCCGCGCCGGCGTGTCCTCGACGCTGGTGGACGGACGCGATCTAGACCAGTGGCGCGCCGCCGTGCGACCGGAGACCAAGCTCTTCTTCCTGGAAAGCCCGACCAACCCGACGCTGGAGCTCGTCGATATTCGGGCCGTCGCCGAGATCGCCCATGCGGCGGGCGCGGTTCTGGTGGTGGACAACGTCTTCGCCACGCCCCTGCAGCAGAAGCCGCTGGAACTCGGCGCCGACGTCGTCGTCTACTCCGCCACCAAGCATATCGACGGCCAGGGCCGGTGCCTGGGCGGCGTCATCCTGTCCTCGGCCGAGTGGATTGAGAAGAACGTCCAGGACTTCTTCCGCCACACCGGCCCCTCGCTCTCGCCCTTCAACGCCTGGACGCTGCTGAAGGGCCTCGAGACCCTGCCGCTGCGCGTCGCGCAGCAAACGGCCAACGCCGCGCGCATGGCCGACGTGCTCGCCGCATCGCCCAAGGTCGCGCGCGTGCTCTATCCCGGCCGCGCCGACCATCCGCAGGCCGAGCTGGTGAAGCGGCAGATGACGGGCGGCTCGACCCTGATCGCGGTGGAGCTGGCGGGCGGCAAGGAGGCGGCCTTCCGCTTTTCCAACGCGCTCCAGATCATCAAGCTGTCGAACAATCTGGGCGATGCCAAGAGCCTCATCACCCATCCCGCCACCACCACCCACAAGAGCCTGACCGACGAAGCACGGGCGGAACTGGGCATCGGCCCCGGCCTCCTGCGCCTGTCGGCGGGGATCGAGGACGGCGCCGATCTGGTGGAGGATCTGGAGCGGGCGCTCGCCGCCGTCTAAAAACGCAGGCGGAGCCCTCCTGCCCTTCGCCTCGGCTTCGCCTTGGTCGGAAGGCAGAAAGGGCTTCGAAAAACCCCATCGCGGGCCGCTTCGGCGGCCCGCCACCTGGCAGGCAAACGTTCAGACATGTATAAGGCGACGACGCGGCACATCACGGTTTGCGTGAGCCCGAGCTTTCTTCCCGACCAGTCCGACCCCGAGGACGGACGCTGGGTCTTCGCCTATCGCATCGAGATCGAGAACGGTTCGCGCGAGACGGTGCAGCTGCGCTCGCGCTACTGGCACATCACCAACGGGCGCGGGCAGGTGGAGGAAGTGCGCGGGCCGGGCGTGGTGGGCGAGGAGCCGATCCTCTCGCCGGGCGACAGCTTCACCTATACGTCGGGCTGCCCGCTGGGCACGCCGTCCGGCATCATGCGCGGCTCGTTCCGCATGGAAACGGCGGACGGACGGGCCTTCGACATCGAAGTGCCCGCCTTTTCGCTGGATGCCCCGGAGGGCGTGCGCGTCCTCAACTGACGCGGCGCCTATCGATCAGTGCTTGTCGCCGTGGCTCTGACCGTGGCTATGGCCCTGCTCGCTCTCGCGGCCATGATCGTGGTCGTGATCATGGTGGAATTCGTCCGGCGAGAACGTGTAGGCCTCGCCGCAGAATTCGCAGGTCACGTTGATCGCCCCGTCCTCGACACTCTCGGCGATGTCCTCGGGCGAGAAGTTCTCGAGCACGCCGCGGATCTTCTCGCGCGTGCAGGAGCAGTCGTCGCGCACCGGCACGCCGGGAAAGACGCGCACGCCGCGCTCGTGGAACAGGCGGAAGAGCAGACGCTCGACGCCGACCTCGGGGTCCGCGAGCTCGGACGGCTCGATCGTGCCGACCAGCGCCTGAACCTCGGTCCAGGCGTCGTCCTCGTCGAACTGAGGCTCCTGCGTCCCCTCCGGCGCATCGCCGCCCGGCAGATCGCGCAGGCGCATCCGCTCGGGCGAGGAGGGCAGGAACTGCGCGATCAAGCCACCGGCGCGCCAGCTTTCCCGGAACCCGCCCGCCTCGGCGCGGCGCGCGATGCGCGCCACGGCCAGACGAATGGTGGTCGGAATCTGCTCGGACTGGCGGAAGTAGTTTTCCGCCACGCTTTCCAGCGAGTCCCCGTTCAGTTCCACGATGCCCTGATAGCGCTGCGTGTGCGCGCCCTGGTCGATGGTCAGCGCCAGGATGCCCGAACCGAGCAGCGAGGGCGGATCGGCCTGATGGGCGGCCACGGCTTCCGCCAGACGCTCGGCGTCGAAGCGGGCATAGGCGCGCACGCTGGAGGGCGCGGTGTAGTCCACCACCAGGAGATCGACGGGACCGTCGGTCTGGGTCTGGGCGATGAACTTGCCGTCGAACTTCAGCGAGGTGCCGAGCAGAACCGTGAGAACGATCATCTCAGCCAAAAGCTGAGCGACCGGCGCGGGATAGTCGTGGCGGGCCAGGATCTGGTCCACCATGGCGCCGAGTTGCACGGCGCGGCCGCGCGCGTCCAGCGCCTCGACCGCATAGGGCACGACAGCGTCGTCGCCGGCGAAACCGAATTCGCCGAGTTCCAGATGATCTTCAGCCATGCGTCGCCACGTTCCCGAACACCCAGGCAAGGATCGACTTCTGGGCATGAAGTCGGTTCTCGGCCTCGTCGAAGACCACGGACTGCGGCCCGTCGATCACCTCGTCCGTCACCTCCTCGCCGCGATGAGCGGGCAGGCAGTGCATGAAGAGGGCCTGCGGATCGGCATGTGCCATCAGCCGCTCGTTCACCTGATAGGGCATGAAGACATTGTGCCCGCGCGCCTGATCCTCACGTCCCATCGACACCCAGGTGTCGGTGACGACGCAGTCGGCGCCCGACACGGCTTCCACGGCGTCATGCGTGAGGTGCAGGCGTGTGCCCGCAGCGCGCGCCGCCTCGACATAGCGCGGATCGGGCTCGGACCCTTCGGGCGTCGCCACGCGCAGCGCGAAGTCGAACCGCCCCGCCGCTTCGATCAGGGAATTCAGGACATTGTTGCCGTCGCCCGTCCAGGCGAAGGTCTTGCCCTTCACCGGGCCGCGATGCTCCTCGAAAGTCAGGAGATCGGCCATGATCTGGCAGGGATGCGTGTCGTCGGTCAACGCGTTGATGACGGGCACGGTCGCAGCTTCCGCCATTTCCAGAAGGCGCGAATGATCCGTGGTGCGGATCATGATCGCGTCGACATAGCGCGACAGGACGCGCGCCGTGTCGGCGATCGTCTCGGCCCGGCCGAGCTGCATTTCCGAGCCCGACAGAAACAGCGTCTCGCCGCCGAGCTGGCGCATGCCGACGTCGAACGACACGCGGGTGCGCGTCGAGGGCTTCTCGAAGATCATGGCGAGCATGCGCCCTTCGAGCGGGCGCGGGCCCTGGCGGCCGAGCGCCTTGCGCTCCCGCGCGTCGTCCAGAATGGCGCGCAGGTCCCCGCCCTTCATGGTGGACAGATCGATGAAGTGCCGGACGGCCGAAACGGCCGGCGGCGCGGAGGCGAGAACTTGGCTCATGCCGCGCTGCTTTCGGGATGGGACTGGGACAGGTCGGCGACAGCGGCCTCCAGCCGCTCCATCGCCTCGCGGATTTCGCTCTCGGTGACGGTGAGCGGCGGCAGGAAGCGCACGACATTGTCGCCGGCGGGCGCCGCCAGCATCGAATGGTCGCGCAGCGCCTCGATCAGCTTCGTGTTGGGCACAACGGCCTGAAGGCCGATCAGGAGCCCCTCGCCGCGCACTTCCGAGACCACGGCGGGATAGCGATCGGCCAGCGAGGCAAGGCTCTGCTTGAACAGGAGCGCGTTGTGGCGCACCTGGTCGAGGAAGCCGTCGCCCAACACTACGTCCAGGACGGCATTGCCGACCGCCATGGCGAGCGGGTTGCCGCCGAAGGTCGTGCCGTGCGTGCCGGGCGTCATGCCCTTGGCGGCCTCGTCCGTGGCAAGGCAGGCGCCGAGCGGGAAGCCGCCGCCGATGCCCTTGGCCGAGGCCAGGATGTCGGGTGTGACGCCGGTGCTCTCGTAGGCAAAGAAGCGCCCGGTGCGCCCGACGCCGGTCTGCACCTCGTCGAAGATCAGGAGCAGGCCGTGCTCGTCGCAGAGATCGCGGATCAGCTTCAGGAAGCCGGCGTCGGGCGCGCGGATGCCGCCCTCGCCCTGGATCGGCTCGATCAGGATCGCGGCCGTCTCGGCGCCGATCGCCGCGCGCAGCGCCGCCGCGTCGCCGAAGGGAACCTGGTCGAAGCCTTCGACCTTCGGGCCGAAGCCTTCGAGATACTTGGCCTGGCCGCCGGCGGCGATGGTGGCCAGCGTGCGGCCGTGGAAGGCGCCCTCGAAGGTCACGATGCGGAAGCGCTCGGGGTGGCCCGAGACATACTGGTAGCGCCGGGCCGTCTTGATGGCGCATTCCAGCGCCTCGGCGCCGGAATTGGTGAAGAACACCTTGTCGGCGAAGGACGCCTCGACCAGCCGGCCGGCGAGCTTTTCTTGCCCGGGCACGTGGAAGAGGTTGGACGTATGCCAGAGCTTGCCCGCCTGCTCGGTGAGCGCCGCCACGAGATGGGGATGGGCGTGGCCGAGAGAGTTCACCGCGATGCCGCCGGTGAAGTCCAGGAACTTGCGCCCGTCCGACATGTGCAGCCAGACCCCCTCGCCTCGCTCCACTCGAAGGTCCGCGCGCGCGAAGGTGGCAAACAGCGGATTGTCGTGGGTCTCGGCCATGGCGATACTTCTCGTTGGCATGGACAATGGAGGGAACGGCGGCGCGAAGGCGGCCGGAGCGGCAGGCACAATAAGCCCGCGCGCAACGCGCTGCCTATACCATGGCCGGGGCGCGAATTGTCAACGAAAGCCGAAGTTTCGCCTTTTGCGAGCCTCTATGCTTCCGTAAACGTCGCTCCGCACCCATAAGCTGTTGAAAAGGGGGCGAAACGATTCGCCCGGCGGCGCCCACTCTTGCCGCCCTTCGCACTCGCGTTCTAGAACCCTCTCAGACACCAGATTTCGTGTGGGAAGTCCCGTCGATCCGCAAGGGATCGACAGGGGCTATGGATGACGGCACCGGCCGCCCTCCCGCAGCGACAGAGTACGAGGAGTCTGTTCATGAGTTGGACCGAGGAGCGCATCGAGCTGCTCACCCGCCTTTGGGGCGAAGGTCGAAGCGCCAGCCAGATCGCGGCGGAGCTCGGCGGCGTGACGCGCAACGCCGTGATCGGCAAGGTTCACCGGCTGAAGCTGGACAACCGCCCCAAGGGCGGCGCGGACGAAAGCCCGGCCGAGGCCGCCCCCGTGGCGCCGGTGCGCGTCGCGCCCGCCTTCGAGCCCGCGCCCCAGCCCGTGCCGGTCGCCGCCGCGCCCGTGCCGGAGCCGGTGGCCGCGCCGTCGATCGCGGCGGTGGAGCCGCCCGCCCCGCGCCGCGAGTTCGCGCCCGCGCCCGTCGCGGCCCCTGTAGTGACGCCCGCCTCGGCCCCCATGCAGACGCCGAGCGCAGCGCCGCGCATCCTGACGCCCTCCATGCCCACTTCCGCCCCGCCGCGCGCGCCCATGCCGCTCCGCCAGCCGATGATCCATTCGGTGGGCGCCACGGCCCTGAAGATGGACCCGGACGCCGGCGCCTTCGAGGAGGCCCAGCCATTCGGTCATTCCGAAGGCGGCGAGGTCGTGCCCATGTCGCGCAACCTGACGCTGGTGCAGCTTTCCGACCGCACCTGCAAATGGCCGCTGGGCGACCCGCTGAGCCCGGACTTCCGCTTCTGCGGAAACCATTCCCAGGACTCTTCGCCCTATTGCAAGCACCACGCGCGCATCGCCTTCCAGCCGATGTCGGAGCGCCGCCGCGTTCGCTAAGGGCACGCCCCGGCAAGGCGGAAATGCTTTTCCGAGACATGAGACGAAATCGTGGACCTTGCAGCGTTCCGGCAAGCCGGAATGCTTCAGGCGCTTTTAATCCATCGCGGTTTCGAGCCCGGCCTTCGCGCCGGGCTTTTCTTTGCGCCTGCCTCGCCCCTGCGGCCTCTCTCCCCGCCCTCCTTCTAGAAAGCGTCTCCCGCTCGCGCCTGTCCTGCGTTATGAGGCAAGCCATGCGAGCGGAAGACGCTTTCTGATCCAGGCGCCGGCCCGGCCGGCGCGCGACGCCCCTTTCGAAAAGGCCATGACATGACCGATACCCCCGCCCTTCCCGACCGTCTGGCGATCGACCCCGACAGCCCGTTCCATGACGAGGCGCTGCTGGCGCGCGGCATCGGCATCCGCTTCAACGGCAACGAGAAGACCAATGTCGAGGAATATTGCGTCAGCGAAGGCTGGGTGCGCGTCGCCGCCGGCAAGGCCAAGGACCGCCAGGGCAAGCCGCTGCTGATGAAGCTGAAGGGCACGGTCGAGCCCTATCTGAAGGACGACAGCGCCGAGGGCTGATCGCCCGCCTCCGCCAAACGAAAACGCCGCGAGCAGCCCTTTGGCTCTCGCGGCGTTTCCGTTTCATCATAAGGCGTCGCTTCAGCTCGCTTCGGCCCGCTGCTGCACGGGCCGCGCGGCGGCGGTGAAGTTCTCGTCCAGCGAATAGCCCGCCCCGCGCACGGTGCGGATCGGGTCGCGCTGGCGGCCCCGATTGATGGCCTTGCGCAGACGTCCGACATGGACGTCCACCGTGCGCTCGTCGACATAGATGTCGCGGCCCCAGACGCCGTCCAAGAGCTGCTCGCGCGAGAAGACGCGGCCGGGCGACTGCATGAGGAATTCCAGGAGGCGGAACTCGGTGGGTCCGAGCTTGACCTCGCGGCCGGCGCGGCGCACGCGATGCGTCTCGCGGTCGAGGTCGAGATCGCCCGCCACGAGCTGGCTGGAGATGCGCTCGGGCTTCACCCGGCGCAGCATGGCGCGCACGCGGGCCATGAGCTCGGGAGTCGAGAAGGGCTTCACGACATAGTCGTCCGCCCCGACCGAAAGGCCGCGCACCCGCTCGCTTTCCTCGCCGCGCGCCGTCAGCATGATGATCGGCAGGCGCTCGGTCTCGGGCCGCGTGCGCAGGCGCCGGCAAAGCTCGACGCCGGACAGGCCGGGCAGCATCCAGTCGAGCAGAAGAAGGTCGGGCACGCCCTCCTTCAGCCGCAGGTCGGCCTCGTCGCCACGCGCGATCACGTCGACGTCGTAACCCTCGGCCTCAAGATTGTAGCGAAGGAGGACGCCCAGCGCCTCCTCGTCTTCGACGACGGTGATCCGGGCGCCCATGCGACTTACCCGTTCAGGCCGGTCGAGGGCGAGGCGATCGAGGGCGTCGAGTCGCTCTTGGGCCGCTCGACCTCCATCTGTTTGCCGGTCTTGATGTAGTAGACCGTCTCGGCGATGTTGGTCGCGTGGTCGCCGATGCGCTCGATGTTCTTGGCCGAGAAGAGAAGATGCGTGCAAGCCGTGATGTTGCGCGGATCTTCCATCATGTAGGTCAGGAGCTCGCGGAAGAGCGACGTGTAGAGCGCGTCGATCTCGGCGTCCTGCGCGCGGATCTCCAGCGCCCGCACGTCGTCGCGCGTGGCATAGACGTCGAGCACGTTCTTCAGCTGGCCCAGCGCCAGTTCCGACATGTGCTCGATGCCGCGCACCAGCTGCACCGGCTGCTTGTGGTCGGTCACCGCGATCACGCGCTTGGCGATGTTCTTGCCGAGATCGCCGATGCGCTCGAGATCGTTGGAGATGCGGATGGCGCCGACGATCTCGCGCAGGTCGTGTGCCATCGGCTGGCGCTTGCCGATCGTGAGAACCGCGCGCTCGTCCACTTCGCGCTGCAGCGTGTCGAGAAGGATGTCGTCGGCAACGACGGACTGCGCCAGACCCCAATCGGAGCGGATCAGGGCGGAGACCGCCTGCTCGACCATGCGCTCGGCCTGGCCGCCCATTTCGGAAATGCGACGAAGGATGAATTTCAGTTCGTCGTCGTAGGACGAGACGATGTGATGTTCCATGAAACGAACTCTCCCTGTTTCGCGGAGAACGACTCCCGGCCCGATAAGGCTGCGGGAGCCGGGAGCGAGGTCAGCCGAAGCGGCCGGTGATGTAGTCCTGCGTGCGCTTGTCGTCGGGGTTCTGGAACATCTTTTCCGTGGAACCGACCTCGACGATCTTGCCGAGGTGGAACATCGCCGTGCGCTGCGAGACGCGGGCCGCCTGCTGCATCGAGTGGGTGACGATGACGATGGTGAAGTTCTGCTTCAGCTCGTCGATCAGTTCCTCGACCGTGGCGGTCGCGATCGGATCGAGGGCCGAGCAAGGCTCGTCCATCAGGATCACCTCGGGCGAAACGGCGATGGCGCGGGCGATGCACAGGCGCTGCTGCTGGCCGCCGGACAGGCCCGTGCCGGCGTCGTGGAGGCGGTCCTTTACCTCCTCGAAGAGGCCGGCCTTGCGCAGCGAGGTCACGACGACCTCTTCCAGGTCCGTCTTCGACTTGGCGAGACCGTGGATCTTCGGGCCGTAGGCGACGTTCTCGAAGATCGACTTCGGGAACGGGTTGGGCTTCTGGAACACCATGCCGACCCGGGCGCGCAGTTCCACCACGTCGATCTGCGGGTTGTAGATGTCCTCCCCGTCGAGCGTGATGAGGCCCTTGACCTTGGCACCCTCGACCGTGTCGTTCATGCGGTTGAGCGAACGCAGGAAGGTCGACTTGCCGCAGCCCGAAGGGCCGATCAGCGCCGTCACCTGCCGCTCGTAGACGTCGAGATTGACCTCGAACAGGGCCTGCTTCGCGCCGTAGAAGACCGAGACGTTCTCGCCCTTCATCTTGGTGGCGAGGACGGGCGCGTTGGTCTTCGGGGCGGCGGTCAAATGAAGATTGTCCATCATAAGAAATCCGTTCTTTCCTACCAGCGACGCTCGAAGCGACGACGAAGCAGAATGGCGGTGATGTTCATGACCGCCAGGAAAAGGAGAAGCACGATGATCGCGCCCGACGTGCGCTCCACGAAGGCGCGCTCGGCCTCGTTGGCCCACATGTAGATTTGCACGGGCAGAGCGGTGGCGGGGTCCATCGGCGTCGCGGGGTAGTTGGCGACGAAGGCGACCATGCCGATCAGGAGCAGCGGCGCGGTTTCGCCGAGCGCGTGGGCAAGGCCGATGATCGTGCCGGTGAGAATGCCCGGCATCGCCAGCGGCAGAACGTGATGGAACACCATCTGCATCTTGGAGGCGCCGAGGCCGAGCGCGGCGGCGCGGATCGAGGGCGGCACGGCTTTCAGCGCGGCGCGCGTTGCGATGATGATGGTCGGCAGCGTCATCAGCGTCAGCACGAGGCCGCCGACCAGCGAGGCCGAGCGCGGCAGGCCGAACCAGTTGACGAAGACCGCGAGGCCGAGAAGGCCGTAGACGATCGAGGGCACGGCCGCCAGATTGTTGATGTTCACCTCGATCAGGTCGGTGAAGCGGTTCTTGGGCGCGAACTCCTCGAGATAGATCGAGGCGGCGACGCCGATCGGCAGCGCAAGGGCGAGAACGATCGCCATCATGTAGAGCGAGCCGATCAGCGCCACGCCGACGCCGGCCGTCTCGGCGCGCGAGGAGGCGCCGAAAGTGAAGAGGCCGGTGTTGAAGCGCTGGGTCAGCTCGCCACGGCTTTCCAGCTGGCGGATCCATTCCAGCTGCTGGTCCTTGATAGGACGGCGCGCTTCGGGGATCGACAGGTCGAACTGGCCCTTCACCGCCGAGTCCACGGTGGAGTTGGCGTAGATCCAGATCTCCTGCGTGGTGCCGATGATCGAGAGATCGTCCATCACCATGTTGGCGAGCTGCGCGCGCACGCCCTGCGACAGGAGCTGCGAAGCGGCGGTGATGGCGGCGCGGTTGTTCGGGTCGATGCCGAGTTCCTTCACCAGCGCGTCCTGCACCAGGCGAGGATAGTTCGCCGTGCGCAGCACCGCCGGATCGGTCTTGGCCCGGTCGTTCGGATCGATCACGCTCTTGGAGAAAGTGATCGGCAGGCGGATCTCGGTCTGGAAGAAGGCGGTGTAGCCCTGCCCGATCACCGTCCAGAGCAGGATGGCGAGGAAGATCAGGCCGACGCCGATGGCCGAAAGGCCGTAGAGGCGGAAGCGGCGCTCGGAAGCGTAGCGGCGGCGCAGGCCGATGTCGCGACGGGCCGGACGGGCCGAGGTCGGGATGGCCGACCCTTGGGAAATCGTCGTGTCGCTCATCAGTCGTACTGCTCCCGATACTTGCGCACGATGGCAAGGGCGATGATGTTGAGGATCAGCGTCAGCACGAAGAGCGTGATGCCGAGCGCGAAGGCCACCAGACTCTGCGGCGAGGTGAAGTCGAGATCGCCGGTGAGCTGCGAGACGATCTTGACCGTGACCGTGGTCATCGCCTCGAACGGGTTGAGCGTGATGTTCGCCGCGATGCCGGCGGCCAGAACCACGATCATGGTCTCGCCGATGGCGCGCGAGGCCGTCAGCAGCAGCGCCGACACGATGCCCGGCAGGGCTGCGGGCAGCACCACCTTCTTCACCGTCTCGGACGGCGTGGCGCCGAGCCCCATCGAGCCGTCGCGCAGAGAGCGCGGCACGGCGGTGATGATGTCGTCCGACAAGGAGGACACGAAGGGGATGAGCATGATGCCCATCACCAGACCCGCCGTCAGGATCGACTGCGCCTGGATGAAGCCGACATAATTGCCGGTGAGCAGGCCGTTGATGCTGGCCGAGATGTCGCGAAGGAAGGGGCCGACGGTGATGAGCGCGAAGAAGCCGTAGACGATGGTCGGAATGCCGGCCAGGAGTTCGAGCAGCGGCTTCACCACCGAGCGCACGCGGCTGGAGGCATATTCGGCCATGTAGATGGCGGCGAAGAGGCCGACCGGCACGGCGAAGAGCATGGCCACGAAGGCGATGTAGAGCGTGCCCGCCAGAAGCGGGATCAGGCCGAACTGACCGGCGGCCTCGGAACCGGCGGCGGCGAAACGCGGCTCCCAGACCGTGCCGAAGAAGAAGTCGACCGGGCGGATGCGGCTGAAGAAGTCGAGGGACTCGAACAGCATCGAGCAGACGATGCCGACGGTGGTGAGAATGGCGATCGAGGAGCAGACCACGAGGAAGGTCTTGACCACCCGCTCGACCTGATTGCGGGCGCGAAGCCGGACCGCGATGCGCGACAGGCCGAAGAGAAGGCCGCCGATCGCGAGGACCAGAGTCACGCCTGTCAGGGCGAGCCGGCTCATGTCCTCCATGTGGTTCTTTTCGAGCGCGATGGGGATCATCGCGTCGGTCGCGCCGCCCGGCAACGGAATGCCGCGGCGCTCGAACAAAGGCTGGATGTCAGCGATGCGAGCGCTGGAAAGACCGGCCTGCTCGTCCGACGGCAAGGCGCGGATGCCCTGGCCGAGGGAGCGCACGAGCGAGCGGCCGAGCGAGACCGAGGCGGCCTGCGTGTCGGCCTCGAGGCGGCGCTCGACGGTGGCGAAGATCACTGCCGGCGAGATCGACAGCCAAAGCACCATGACGATCAGGGCGGGCACGACGGCCCAGCAGAAGACGAAGGACCCGTGATAGGTCGGGCGCGAATGCACCTTGGCGCCCGGCGAATCCGGCAGCGCGGCGCCCTTGCGGCAGCCAAGCCCATAGCCGACCAGACCGATCGCCAGGACAATCATAATCAGAGCAAATGCGGACACCGTTCGCCGTCTCCCGGGAGAATCATGAGCAGGCGCCCATTTCACGGGATGGCCGGCTCGCGGTGAATGTGAAGAAGCCGGCCCTTGTCGGGCCGGCCTCCGTCAAAGCTGAGAGATCAGCCCTTGATCGTGGTGCCGGCCTCGAAAGCCTTGCGGGCTTCCTCGCGCTGCGCATCCGGCGCCGGCACGAGACCGTACTGGGCGAGCGGGCCGCCGGGGCCGACCATCTGGTCGTCAAGGAAGAAGTTGACGAACTCCTTCAGGCCCGGAACGACGCCGAGATGCGCCTTCTTGACGTAGAAGAAGAGCGGACGCGACACGGGATACTTGCCGGAGGCGACGGTCTCGACGGACGGCGTGACGCCGGAAACGGTGGCGACCTTCAGCTTGTCCTGGTTCTGCTCGTAGAAGGCCAGACCGAATACACCGACGCCCTGCGGGTTGGCGGCGATGCGGGCGAGCGTCTCGGTGTAGTCGCCGGCGATGTCCACCGCCTTGCCGTCGTTGCGGATCTGATGGCACTGCTTCTCGGCGGCCTTGTCGTCGAGGCCCGAGGTCTTGAAGGCTTCGAGCGCGCCCGAGGCCTTGCAGCCGGCGACGACGGTCTTCTCTTCGAAGACTTCGCGCGTGCCGTGGTTCTCGGCCGGGATGAAGGCGATGATGTCCTGGTTCGGCAGCGAGGCGTCGACGTCAGACCACTTGGCGGCGGTGTTGTCGACGACCTTGCCGTCCTTCACGACCTTGCCGGCGAGCGCCTTGAAGACCTGCTCGGGGGTCAGCGCGAAGCTCGGGCCAGAAGCCGCGGAGGCGAAGACGATGCCGTCATAGCCGAAACGCACTTCCTGGATCTCGGTGACGCCGGCGCCGGTGCAGGCCTTCTTCTCGGACTCCGAGATCGGGCGCGAGGCATTGGCGATGTCGACCGTCTCCGGGCCGACGCCCGAGCAGAACTGGCGGAAGCCGCCGGATGTGCCGCCGGACTCGACCACCGGGGTCGGGAAGTCGGGGAAGATCTCGCCGAAGTTCTGCGCCACGATCTGCGCATAAGGCAGAACCGTGGACGAACCGGCCGAATGGACGGGCTGCGCGCTCTGCGCGAAAGCGGCGCCCGTCGTCATGACGGCAGCGCCCAGGGCAAGGCTGGCGAGAAGGGATTTGCTCACAGGCGTTTCTCCATCGAAACGTTTCGAATGCGAACCGCCGGGCGAACTCGATTCCGCGGCGCTGTTCATGATCGGTCTAGCGGGCCGACGCAACCTATCTATGACAAATCCACATCCGATTTATGACAGCACAACCTTATGATTTATATTGAGATTTTTCGAAGGCCCCCGGAACGCGCAAACGGAAGCGGACCGAGAAGGTCGATCCCTGGCCGGGAATCGAGCTGATCGACAGCCGCGTGTTGTGTCGGATCAGGACGTTTCGCACGATGCTGAGGCCGAGCCCGGTGCCGCGCACGCGTCCGCTTCCGTCCTCCACGCGGTAGAAGCGCTCGGTGAGGCGGGGCACGTGTTCGGGCGGAATTCCCTGCCCGAAATCGCGCACGAAAGCCTCAACCGTCTCGTCCGTCCGCGTCAGGCCGATCTGGATTCGCCCGCCGGCATCGCCGTATTTAAAGGCGTTCTCGGCGAGGTTGCCGAAGACCTGGACCAGCTCGTCATGATCGCCGTTGACCAGCGCCTCGCCCTCCTCCAGCCCGGTCAGTTCCAGGGCCAGGTTCTTCTCGGCGGCCGTGGGCGCGGCCTGCTGGGCGACGACGCGCATCACCGACACGAGATCGGTCAGCTCATTCGCCTCCAACCGCCGGCGCATCTCGATGCGCGATAAGGACAGAAGATCGTCGATCAGGCGCGACATGCGCCGGGCCTGATCCTGCATGATGTCGAGAAACTGGGCACGCGCCTTGTGATCGTCGCGCGCCGGCCCTTTCAGCGTCTCGATGAAGCCGGAAAGCGAGGCGAGCGGCGTGCGCAGCTCGTGGCTGGCATTGGCGACGAAGTCGGTGCGGATGCGCTCCAGGCGGCGCATCTGCGTGCGGTCGCGAAACAGCGCCAGAAAGAAGACCGGCCGCGCCTCGCCGGGCATCGGCATGGGCAGGATGTCCACCGCCCAGGCGCGCTCGGAGGGCGCGCGCTCGGCATATTCGGTCATCTGCGCCTCGCCGCTCTCGATCGACTCGGCCATGGCGGCAATCAGCTCGGGCGCGCGAAAGCGCATCGCGATCGGATCGCCCAGCGCCATATTGCCGAAGGTCTGGATGCCGACCGCGTTGGAAAAGCGCAAGGCGAGGTTGCGGTCGAGCACGAAGGCGGGCTCGCGCATGGCGTCCACCACGCTCTTGACGCTGGCGTTCGGCCAGAGCGGCGAGGACGCGTCGGTCTTTACCGCGTTGCGCTGGCGGGAGGCACGCGCGCCTCGCTGGATCAAGCCGACCAGGGCGGCCAGTGCCAGCGCACCGAGCGCCGGGGGGCGCGCGTCGGGCACGAGATAGGCGATCAGCGCGAGGCCGATCGCCAGGGCGATGAGCGGGAGCGAGACGGCGGCGCGGCGGCGCGAGCCTTCGAAAGGAGGGGCTGTGTCGGCCATGCCGCTGCGATTCACCGCTTCGTTTCCGCATTCGAATGGGACAAGCGACACGCTTCGCACGTTCCCTCGTCAAACGCATGACAGCGACGGCCGACAGCCGAAAGAAGCCGCGGCCGGCCGGCAAAAGATCGCCTCAGCCGAGATCGCGCAGGCGCACGGAATAGATGTCGACGTCGCTCGCCCCGGCGCCCAGACCCGGCGCGATGGCTAGGCTCGTCACGTTGCTGGCCACCGCCGGCACAGTCACGTCGAAGACGAACGCCTCTTCCGGCATGTCGGTGCTGAAGCGCTGCCGGTCGCAGATGCTCTGCTGGCCGACGAGGCAGCGCACGCCGAACTCACGCGGGCTGCCGTCCGGCGAACCGGCGACGACCTCGATGCGCACCTGCCGGCCGGCGATCTGGCGCAGCGTGCCGGGGCCGATCGTCAGAAGCGCCTCGTTCTGGCTGCCGACGGGCGCGGAAATGCGCACGGCCTCCCGCTCGTCTGACTTGGCGACCGCCTCGATGCGCCCGCCCGCCGGGGTGGAAAGCGTTTCCAGGTCGTTGCCATCGAACACGTCGATCCAGGCGAGCTTGGGCAGGCCGTCGTCGCTTTCGATCGAGCCCGTCGTCGCCGGCGCCATGTCGCCGCCGCGCAGGGCGCCGGTGATGGCATAGGCCAGAAGCGCAAGGCCGAGCGCCAGGAGAACCGCGAAGGCGGGAACCTTCCAACTGGGCTTCCGCGCGGCGACCTCACCCGGTGCGCGCACACCGCCAGGCGTCCAGCCGTCCTCGTGCCGCGTTTCCTCAACCGCCTCTCCCGTCGGGGCATGGGGCGCGTCGTCATAGGGGGCGTCGAAGACCTCCGGCGCGGGCTCGGCGGGATAGCTGTTCGCAGCGAAGTCCGCTTCGACGCGGTTGATCGTCTCGGCAAGGCGCGTGCGCTGGTCCAGCGCGCTCGCCTCGTCCGCCCCGCGCGTCTCCAGCATGCGCTCCAGCGCGCGCTCGGACGCGGCATAGATGCTTTCGCGAAAGGCGGGATCGCGCGTGTCGCCGCCTTCAAGCGCCCGTCGCAGGCTGTCTTCCATCGCGCTCATGATGTCTCCGAACTGGGCAGACAGCGGAATAAGGCAGGCTTAATTCCGCCGCTTCGAACCGTGTGGATACTGCAAAGCAGGCCGATGGAGCAATTGAAAGGCGAGCGGGGCCGACGGGAAATCTCTTCTCGGCCACTCGCCCCGCCTGCCCCTCCCTGAGGCGGAAGGCGGGACGGCGCCGGCTTTACTTCCCGGCGGAGCGACCAATCTCCCAGCGCTGTCAGACGAACAGGCCCCGCCATGCAGTCCTCCGCCTCGCCTCCCGCGCCCAATCCGATCTCGAACCATGGCGTCATCGGCGACATGAACACGCTCGCGCTCGTGGCGCAGGATGGGCGGATCGACTTCTTCTGCCATCCCAGTCTCGACTCGCCCTCGCTTTTCGCCGGGCTGCTCGACCCTGAAAAAGCCGGCGAGTTCCGCCTTTGGGCCGACGCGGACGGGCTGACCTGCCGGCAGATCTACCTGCCCGACACCAACATCCTTCTGACCCGCTTTCTCGGGCAGGATGGGATCGGCGAACTTACCGACTTCATGCCGACCGACGGGTCGGGCCGCATCGTGCGCCGCGCCAAGGCGATCATGGGGCCGGTGCGCTTTCGCGTTCTGATCCGCCCGCGCCCCGAATATGGCGCGGCCGAGCCAAGCTTCAGCGCTGTTGCCGGCGGCTTCGCGGCGAGTTGGACGCGGGCCTCGGACGGCGGGCGGGAGGAGGTCTTCTTCTATTCGTCCATACCCTTGCGCGTGGAGGACGGCAGCATTCTGGGCGAGGCGGACCTTGCCGAGGACCAGTCCATCTACGTCGTCTTCTGCCCCGGACGGGCGGACGCGCCGCCGATCCAGCCGGGCTATGCCCGCTCGGCCTTCTTCCGGACCCGGGAGTTCTGGCACCGCTGGGTGCGGCAGGGCCGCTACCCCACCTTCTGGCGCGAGCTTGTGGTGCGCTCGGCGCTGACGCTGAAGCTCCTCACCTCGGCGCGGCACGGCTCGATCGCGGCGGCCGGCACGTTCGGCCTGCCGGAAGTGGTGGGCGGCGAGCGCAACTGGGACTATCGGTTCTGCTGGGTACGCGACAGCGCGTTCACGCTCTACGCCCTGTCGCGGCTCAACTATTTCGACGAGGCGGAGGCCTTCATCCACTTCCTGATGGAGCGGATCGTCGAACCGCACGAGGACGTGCAGTCCGGCCTACAGATCATGTATGCGATGGATGGGGCCGACAAGCTGCCCGAGGTCTCGCTCGACCATCTGTCGGGCTATCGCGGCTCGCGCCCCGTGCGCGTCGGCAACGCCGCCTACAGCCAGCGGCAGATGGACATCTACGGCGAGTTCATGGACGCGGTCTATATCGCGACCAAGGCGCGGGGAAAGCCGGCCTACGCCGTCTGGACCAAGCTTTCGCGGCTGATGGACTGGCTCTGCGACCACTGGCACCTGCCCGACAAGGGCATTTGGGAAAGCCGGGGCGAGGACCGCGAATATCTCTCCTCGCGCCTGATGTGCTGGGTGGCCCTCGACCGCGGCATGAAGATCGCGAGCCGCGAGTCGCTGCCCGCCGACATCGCGCGCTGGCGCTCGGAGCGAGACGCCATCCAGCGCAGCATCCTGGAGGAGTTCTGGAACAAGGATCTCGGCGCCTTCACGCAGTTCAAGGGCTCCACGACGCTGGACGCGGTGGTGCTGCTCATGCCGCTGGTAAA
The DNA here is from genome assembly GCF_001463785.1 of Aureimonas sp. AU40. NCBI lineage: Bacteria > Pseudomonadati > Pseudomonadota > Alphaproteobacteria > Hyphomicrobiales > Aurantimonadaceae > Aureimonas > Aureimonas sp. AU40. The sequence goes on along the minus strand of NZ_BBWL01000022.1, from coordinate 42,917 downwards.
GTTCATCAACCCGCGCGACCAGATGTGGACCTCGACGTTGAAGGCGGTGCAGGCCAATCTCGTCCATGACTGCCTGGTGAAGCGCTACATCAACACCGATGAGAACCATGACGGGCTGGAGGGCGAGGAAGGCTTCTTCACCATCTGCTCGTTCTGGTATGTCGAGGCGCTCGCTCGGTCCGGCTTCGTGTCGGAGGCGCGGCTCCTGTTCGAGAAGCTGCACAGCTACAGCAACCATCTCGGCCTCTACTCGGAGGAGCTTTCCTCCTCCGGCGACCATCTCGGCAATTTCCCGCAAGGGCTCACCCATCTGTCGCTGATCTCGGCCGCGATCTGGCTCGACCGCGCCCTGACCTCGACCAGCGGCGACCCCGTCAACGCCTCCCATCAAATGATCGAGGACCCCGATGGAATCTACTGACGCTTCGCCCTTTGCCGGCCTCCTCTCATTGAAAGGGCAAACCGCGCTCGTCACCGGCTCGTCTTCCGGCATCGGCGAGGCGATCGCCGTGGAACTGGCGCGCAGCGGGGCGGACATCGTCGTCAACTATCACGGCTCGGCCGACAAGGCGCAAGGCACGGTGGAGCGGATCGAGGCGCTCGGCCGGCGCGCCGTGGCCGTCCAGGCCGACGTGGCGACGGAGGCCGACGTCGCGCGCCTCTTCGACGAGGGCGAGGCGGCGCTTGGGGCCTTCGACATCGTGGTGTCGAATGCCGGGCTGCAGCGCGACGCGGCGATCTCGGACATGAGCCTCGACGACTGGAACAAGGTGATCGAGACCAACCTGACCGGCGGCTTTCTGGTCGGGCGCGAGGCGATCCGCCGCTTCCGCCGCAAGGGCCTGCGGGAGGAGGTCAGCCGGGCGCTCGGCAAGCTCCTGTTCGACAATTCCGTCCACCAGCGCATTCCCTGGGCCTTCCGCGCCAATTACGCGGCGTCCAAGGGCGGGCTGAAGCTTCTGATGGAATCGCTGGCGCAGGAGGTGGCGCCCGAGAAGATCAGGGTCAACGCGGTGGCGCCCGGCGCCATCGCCACGGCGATCAACGAGATCGAGCGCGACAAGCCGGGCGGCGTCGATGCCATGCTGAAGCTCATTCCCTATGGGCGGATCGGCGAACCCGCCGATATCGGCCGCGCCGCGGCCTTTCTCGTGTCGGACGCGGCGGACTACATCACCGGCCAGACCCTCTTCGTCGACGGCGGCATGACGCTCTATCCCGAGTTTCGCGGCAACGGTTGAGCCCCGACGAAAAAAGGCGGCCCGAGGGCCGCCCTGATTGGGTTCGCGAAGAAAGATCGGATCAGACGATCTCGTCTTCCTCGCCCTCTTCCGGCTCCTTGCGGCGCATGGAGGAGAGCTTGGCGAAGACGGCGGCGGCGTCGAGCTCCTCGTCCTCCTCGCGCGGGGCGGGGCGGTAGTTCTGGGTCTGCGCGGCCGAGAGCAGACGCTCCTCCTCGGCCAGTTCCTCGGGTCGGGGCATGCCGCGCGAGGCCTTCTCGACTTCGAGGTCGAGGTCGATCTGCGAGCAGAGACCCAGCGTCACCGGGTCCATCGGCTGAAGATTGGCCGAGTTCCAGTGCGTGCGCTCGCGGATCTGCTCGATCGTGTGCTTGGTCGTGCCGACCAGGCGCGAGATGGCGTTGTCCTTCAGCTCGGGATGGTTGCGCACCAGCCAGAGGATGGCATTGGGCCGATCCTGCCGCTTGGAAACCGGCGTGTAGCGCGGCCCCTTGCGCTTGGCCTCGGGCACGCGAACCTTCGGCGGGGCCAGCTTCAGCCGGTGGCGCCCGTCCTTCTCGGCGCGAACGATCTCGTCGCGCGTCAGCTGCCCGGTGATGATCGGGTCCATGCCCTTGATGCCCTGCGCCGCCTCGCCGTCGGCAATCGCCTTCACTTCGAGCGGGTGCAAGGTGCAGAACTCGGCGATCTGCTCGAACGACAGCGATGTGTTGTCCACCAGCCAGACGGCCGTGGCCTTCGGCATCAGGAGCTGCTGAGCCATGGGTAATAGTCTCCTAGTGGCCCACCCGGAGGAGCAGGCTGTGGTCATGCCACGAATGCGGGAATTGAAGGCGAACTATAGGGGCTACTTTTCGCAATCGCAAGGAAGTCTCCCTGGCCGGCGAGACGATCTCTCGCCCGTCCCGCCTATCGCGCATCCGGCAGCAGCACGATCTTGCCGATGTGATCGCGCTCCATGTGCCGATGCGCCTCCGCCGCCTCGTGCAGCGGGTAGGTCGCCTCGATCAGCGGCTTCACCCGGCCGGCCTCCAGAAGCGGCCAGACATGGTGCTGGAGATCGGCCGCCAGCGCCGCCTTGAAGGCGTGGTCGCGGGCGCGAAGGGTCGAGCCGGTGAGATGCAGGCGCTTCTGCATCACGAGGTTGAGGTCGATCTCCGCCTTGTTGCCCCGCAGAAAGGCGATCTGCACGATCCGCCCGTCGGGGGCGGCCGCCTTCAGGTTGCGGGTGGCGTAGTCGCCGCCCACCATGTCGAGCGTGACGTCGGCGCCCCTCCCCTCGCGCCAACCGTGCATCGCGGCCACGAAATCCTCCTGGCGATAGTCGATGGCGAGATCGGCCCCCAGGCGGCGCGCGGCCTCGGCCTTGTCCGGGCTGCCGACCGTCGTCGCCACATGCGCGCCGAAGGCGTTTGCGAGCTGGATGGCGGTCGTGCCGATGCCGGACGTGCCGCCATGGACGAGAAAAGTCTCGCCCTCTCGCAAGCCCCCGCGCTGAAAGACGTTGTGCCAGACGGTCAGGAAGGTTTCAGGGATCGCCGCAGCCTCGGGAAAGCCCATGCCCGCCGGCACGGGCAGCGCGCTGCCGGCGTCGGCCAGCGCGTACTCGGCGTATCCGCCGCCCGGCAGAAGCGCGATCACCGCGTCGCCCAAAGTCCAGGTCGTGACGCCCTCGCCCAGCGCAGCGACGAGACCCGAGACCTCCAGGCCCGGCCAATCCGGCGCGCCGGCGGGCGGGGGATAAACGCCCTGGCGCTGCAGCAGATCGGGCCGGTTGACCCCGGCAGCGCGCACCTCGATCAGAATCTGGCCGGGACCGGGCCGGGGCACCTTGGCCTCGCGCGGTACCAGAACCTCCGGCCCTCCATGGCCATCGAGGCCGACAAGCTTCATCCGGGTGGGCAGGCTCATGCGCGGCGACCTTTCTCGGGAATGGTTCCAGCCAAACTAGGGCAAGGCCAAAATTTTCCGAGAGTCGCTAACCCCGCATTTACCGAGTTCGGACAAAGCTGTGGGTGTCCAATTCGTTGGATGGCGACCCCTATGGTTGTCGACGTCTCCCTGTTGAAACTTGATAGAGCCGCCTCCGCGCGGCTCTCTTTTTCCCGTTCGAGAGCATCCCGGGACGGCCAACAAGGCGAACGGACGTTAACCAAATCGGCGCGAAGCGACTTGCGCGGGGCGAGGCTTGCGTAGAGGATTCCGGCATCAGGTTCGTCCGGCATTTCGCTGCATGGACCGTGCAACGATTCTTGCCCAGGCTGGTTGTCCCCGCATGTCACAAAAACCATCCGATCGAAGCGACTTCCAGACCGTGCGGATCGCAGAACGCCTCGCCTTCTCGGCGTCGTTCCAGCCGATCTTCGACGCTGGAATGAACTTGGTCGATGAAACCGCCGCCTATCTCGACGGCGAGGGACGGCGTGACGTGAAGACGCTGTCCAAGGGCGCGGCGACGCTCTACGCCGCCGAGTCCATGCGCCTGACGACCCGCCTCATGCAGGTCGCCTCCTGGCTTCTGCTCCAGCGCGCGGCCAACCAGGGCGACATGTCTCGATCGCAGGTCGAAGCCGAGAAGACCAAAGTGCGCCTCGACGGCAGCGCCGAAGGCGTCGATTCGCCCTTCTACGAGGAACTGCCGGCCAGCTTCCGCGGCCTCGTGGAGCGTGCCCTGCTTCTGGAGCGGCGCATCGCCATGCTGGATCGCGAGATCTACGGCTCCGCCGCCCCCTTGCAGACGATTGTGCCTAACCCGGTCGGCCAGCAGATCGACCTCTTGCGGACCGCCTTCGCGATCTGACCGCTCTTTCCCATTCGCAAGCCAACCGACGTCGCTGGAGCCTCTCCGGCGGCGTTTTCGTTTGCCCGGCAGTACACGCGCACAACAAAAAGCCCGGCGCGAAGGCCGGGCTTTTTGCAAATCGAAATCCGAGGCGATGGCTTAGATGCCCAGGCCTTCGTAGCGCTTGTTGAAGCGCGACACGCGGCCGCCGCGATCCAGCATCTGCTGGTTGCCGCCGGTCCATGCCGGGTGGCTGGTCGGGTCGATGTCGAGGTTCAGCTTGTCGCCGGCCGAGCCGTAGGTCGAGCGGGTCTGATACTCGGTGCCGTTCGTCATCACGATGGTGATCGTGTGATAGTCGGGATGGATGTTCTGCTTCATGATGCCCTCACAGACAGTAACGCGCTCGCACTCACCAAGCCCGATGGGCCGCCCCGCGAGGGAAGCGGGCCGGTCGGGCCGGAATGAGGAGCGCGATCGCTTTCAAATTCAAGGGCGAGCCTATACATGAGGGGCCGATAGCGCACAAGGCCGCAAAGGCGATCCAATCTTGGCACGTTCCGACCGCACGAGCGCGAGCGAAAAATCGTCCCGCACGCTGAAGCCCCTCGCCCGCCTCTGGCCCTATGTCCGGCGCCAGCGCGGGCTGGTGGCGGGTGCGCTGGTGTTTCTGCTTCTCGCCTCCGCCACCACCCTGTCTTTCCCGCTGGCGGTGCGGCGCGTGGTGGATCACGGCTTCATGTCGGGCGACACGGGCTTCGTGGACACCTATTTCGCCATGCTGGCGGTGCTCAGCATCGTGCTCGCGCTGGCCAGCGCCGGGCGCTACTATTTCGTCATCACGATCGGGGAGCGCATCGTCGCCGAACTGCGCAAGGACGTGTTCTCCCATGTGATGCGCCTATCGCCCGGCTTCTACGACCGCAACCTGTCGGGCGAGATCGTCTCGCGCCTCACCGCCGACACGACGCAGATCAAGTCCGCCGTCGGCGCCACCGCCTCGCTGGCCCTTCGCAACGTCATCCTCTTCGTCGGCGCCGTGGCGATGATGGCCTATACCAGCCCCAGCCTGTCGCTGATCGTGATCCTCGCCATTCCGCTCATCGTTCTGCCGCTCGTCGCCTTCGGCCGCTCCGTGCGCCGCCGCTCGCGCGCCGCGCAGGACCGGCTGGCCGGCGCCAGCGCCTATGCCGGCGAAGCCATCTCGGCGGTGCGCGCGGTGCAGGCCTTCACCGCCGAGCCCGCCGCGAACCGGCGCTTCGGCGCGGCGGTAGACGAGGCCTTCGAGGCCGCCCGTCGCTCGGTCAGCGCGCGGGCCTTTCTCACCGCCTTCGCGATCTTCCTCATCACCGTGTCGATCATCCTGGTTCTGTGGATCGGCGCTCACCGCGTGGTGGACGGCACCATGACCGCCGGCACGCTCGGCCAGTTCCTGCTCTATGCCGTGTTCGCCGCGTCGAGCCTGGGGCAGTTGTCGGAGGTCTGGGGCGATCTTACGGCGGCATCCGGCGCCACCGAGCGCCTGTCGGAGCTCTTGGACGAGACGCCCATCATCGCCTCGCCGACGAACCCCCGCGCCCTCCCCTCGCCGCCTGAAGGAGCGCTCCGCTTCGAGCGCGTCTCCTTCCGCTATCCCGGCGCGCCGGAGCGCCCCACCTTGAGCGGGATCGATCTCGACATCCGGCCGGGCGAAACGGTGGCGCTGGTCGGCGCTTCGGGCGCGGGCAAGTCCACCCTCTTCGCCCTGATCGAGCGATTCTACGATCCGAGCGAGGGGCGCATCCTCCTCGACGGCGTGGACATTCGCGATGTCGCTCTGGACGCGCTGCGCGGGCGCATCGCCTTCGTGCCGCAGGATTCCAGCATCTTCGCCGGCACGGTGGCCGAGAATATTGCCTTCGGCGCCGACGACGCGCCCCGCGCGGCAATCGTGGAGGCGGCACGAGCCGCGCAGGTCGACGGGTTCGTCAGCGCCCTGCCGGAGGGCTACGACACGTCCATTGGCGAGCGCGGCGTCACCCTGTCGGGCGGCCAGCGCCAGCGCATCGCCATCGCCCGCGCCATCCTGCGCGACGCGCCGATCCTGCTTCTGGACGAGGCGACCTCGGCGCTCGACGCAGAAAGCGAGGTTCTGGTGCAGCGCGCGCTAGAAGGGCTGATGGGCCATCGCACGACGCTGGTGATCGCCCATCGTCTGGCCACCATCCTGAAGGCCGATCGCATTCTGGTGCTGGATGGCGGGCGCGTGGTCGAGGAAGGCACCCACGCCACACTGATCGCGCGCGGCGGACTTTACTCCCGCCTCGCCCGGCTCCAGTTCGACGCGGGCCGCGAAGCCTTGGCTCCGGCGGCAGCGGAATAAAGCGAGGGCGGGACGCAAAACCCCGCCCCAGAGTTCGATCGATCACGCCGGCTTCTCCGCCTCAGATGCCGAGCGCGGGCCTTTCGCCGCCCGACTCCTATCGCTCTGTGAGCTTCAGCTCGATGCGACGATTGCGGGCCCGGGCCTCGGCATCGTCGCCCGCCGCCAGCGGCTGGAACTCGCCGAAGCCCGTGGCCGCCAGGCGCTGCGGCGGCACGCCGGCCGCCACGAGAAAGCGCACCACGGCGGCGGCGCGGGCGGTGGAAAGCTGCCAATTGTCGGCGAAGCGGCCGCTGCTCACCGGCACATTGTCCGTGTGCCCGTCAACGCGGATGATCCAGTTGATGTCGGAGGGGATCTCGCGGTTCAGCTGGATGATGGCGTCCGCCAGCTTGCGCATCTCGTCCTGGCCCGCCGGCTGCAACACGTCGGCGCCCGACGGAAAGAGCACCTCGGACTGGAACACGAAGCGATCGCCGACGATGCGGATGTTGTCGCGATCGGCCAGGATCTCGCGCAGGCGCCCGAAGAAGTCGGAGCGATAGCGCGCCAGTTCCTGCACGCGCTGCGCCAGTGCTACGTTGAGCCGGCGGCCGAGATCGGAAATCTGCGTCTGCGATTCGCGGTCGCGCTGCTCGGAGGCGCCGAGCGCGTCCTCCAGCGCTGCGATCTGCTGGCGCAGCGCCGACAATTGCTGGTTCAACAGGTCGATCTGGGCGCGCGCCTGCGCCGAAACGCGCTGCTCGCTCTGCACCTGCGCCTGGAGGTCGCCCACCGAAGCGCCGGCGACGGGCGCTGCGGACCGCCCCTCGTCCAGCGCCGTCTGGAGCCGCGAGCGCTCGGTCTCGGCGCCGGCCAGCGAAGCGCGCAGCGCTGCGATCTGATCCTGGAAATCGCCGGAATGCGAGCGCTCCAGCGCCAGAAGCTGGTTCAGCTCGGCGATCTGCGCATTGAGCCGGTCGAGCACGTTATCGCGCCCAGACAGGTCGCGGCTGAGAAGGAACTGCGCGATCACGAAGACCGACAGGAGAAACATGATGGCGAGAAGCAGGGTCGACAGCGCGTCGACGAAGCCCGGCCAATAGTCGATCTCGCGGCGGTGGCGGCGGCGCGACAGGGCCATCCGTCAGTTCCGCTCGATGTCGGACAGGGAGTGGTTCAAGCGATCCAGCGCCCGTCGCATCTCGCGCTGCTCGTCGGCCTGCGCTTCCACGAAGTCGCGCAGCATCTGCTGCTCGCCGCGCATGTGCTGGACGAGGCCCTGGATGCTTTCGGCGAGACTCGCCATGGCCGCGCTGGTGCGCGGCGCGTTGCTCTGCTCCAGCACCAGCCGGTTGATCCGGTCGGCCAGCACCCGGAACTCCTCCGCGCCGTTCGGCAGGTTCGGCATGTTGGGAAGCAGAGCGAGCGAGGTCGAGGTTTCCGCCTCGAAGGACAGGAGATCTTCCAGTTCGGTATAGAAGCGCCCCTGCGCCCGGCCGACCTGCAGGTCGAGAAAGCCGAGCACCAGCGAGCCGCTGAGGCCGAACAGCGAGGAGGAAAAGGCCGTGCCCATGCCCGACAAGGGCGCCGAGAGGCCGTTCTTGACCGAGTCCAGAACCGTCGCCGCGTCGCCCGCCGCGGGGTCGAGCGACTGGATCGTGGCGGAAATGGAGCCGATCGTCGTTAGAAGGCCCCAGAACGTGCCGAGCAGACCGAGAAAGACGAGAAGGCCGACGAGGTAGCGTGCGGTATCGCGTGCCTCGTCGAGGCGCGTCGCGACCGAATCCAGCAGCGTGCGGCCGGAGGCCAGCGGCAGGCGCGGGCGGCCGCGCCGCCCTTGCATCATCGCCTCCATCGGCGCCAAGAGCACGGGATGGCGCGTTCGCCCGCCGCGCGCGGCGGCGTCGCCCTCGCGCAGAAGCCCGTTGACCCAGCGCACCTCGCGCGCGAGCTTCAGGATCTGCCCCAGCGCCAGAAGGATGCCGATCGCGAGAACCGCAAGAATCAGCCCGTTCAGGCCGGGATTGGTGGTGAAGGCCTGCTGGACCTGACGGCCGAGGATCAACGCCACGAAGCCGGCCAGGGCCAGGAACACCAGCATCACGCCGAGATAAACCAGCGGACTGCTCAGCGGCTCCGCATGAGCGGGAGCCGCGGGAGGCGGCGCCTCGGGCGAAGGAGAGTGAACCTGCATGACGCCTCATCCGCTTGCCCGGCGGTCAAGCGCCGCGCGGCAGGACCGGAACGGTGGAACCTCCTTCTAACGCGCCAAAGGCGCGAGCGCCAGTCAATGTCGCGCTCGCACAACCCCTTGGTGAATCGGCTCTTGCCGACCCTCCCGGCCGAGGGTCAGGCCTTTTGCGCGGCCACCGGCTCGCCGCCGCCGCGATAGGCCGTGTTGGCCTTCTTCAGCTCGGTCAGAAGTTGGCGATGGATGAACTCGTTGCCGCAGGCGACATCGCCCAGCATCGGGTCGAACTTGTTACCCTCGGTATCGGTGATGAAGCCGCCGGCCTCGCGCACGAGGAGCGAGCCCGCCGCGATGTCCCAAGGCTGCAGGGCGTGCTCCCAGAACCCATCGAAGCGCCCGGCCGCGACATAGGCGAGATCGAGCGAGGCTGCGCCCATGCGGCGCACACCGGCCGTTTCGGCCATGATCTGGCGCGACTCGAACAGGAAGCGCGCATGGTCGCCATGGCCGAGGAAGGGCATGCCGGTGGCGAGCACGGTCTCGTGCAGCTTGGTGCGCGCGGCGACGCGGATGCGACGGTCGTTCAGGAAGGCGCCGCCGCCCTTTTCCGCGCTGTAGAGTTCGTCCAGCGCCGGGTTGAAGACGATCGCCGCCACGATCTGCCCGTCGCGCTCCAGCGCGATGGAGATGGCGAACATCGGAATGCCGTGGAGAAAGTTGGTGGTGCCGTCGAGCGGATCGACGATCCAGCGGTGCTGGGGGTCGCGCCCCTCGACCGCGCCGCGCTCCTCCATCAGGAAGCCCCATTCCGGCCGGGCCCGGGACAGTTCCTGGAAGACGATCTCCTCGGCCTTGCGGTCGGCGTTCGAGACGAAGTCGGCCGGCCCCTTCATGGAGACCTGAAGGTTCTGGACCTCGCCGAAATCGCGGGTCAAGGAGCGGCCGGCCTTCATGGCGGCCTGCGTCATGACGTTCATCAATGCCGAACGGGCCATGGCTGGGACAACTTTCTCTCTGTCGTGAAAAAGAACACGCGGCGCGCCGGGGGGCGCGGTCAGCGGAAGCGAAAACCGGCCGAGACCCGTCTGGGCGTCGGCCGGGCATGGAATGCGTCAGTCCGCGCGGCGGACGTAGGTGATCTCGTTCGTGTCCACCACGATGCGCTCGCCGGCGCCGACGAAGGGCGGCACCAGGACGCGCAGCCCGTTTCGGTGATGGCCGGCTTGTAGGAGGACGCGGCGGTCTGCCCCTTCACCACCGGATCGGCCTCGGCGACAGTAAGCGTCACCTGATCGGGCAGCGAGATACCGATGGGCCGGCTTTCATAGGACTGGACCGTGACCTTCATGCCGTCCTGCAGAAAGGCGGAGCGCTCGCCCACGAAGTCCTTCTGCAGTTCGAGTTGCTCGTAGCTCTCGTTGTCCATGAAGACGAGATTGTCGCCTTCCTCGTAGAGGAACTGGTAGTCCTTGAGGTCGAGATGGACGCGCTCGACGCTTTCCGAGGCGCGGAAGCGCTCGTTCAGCTTGGTGCCGTCGATGAGGTTCTTCAGCTCGACCTGATTGAACGCGCCGCCCTTGCCCGGCTTCACATGCGCCGTCTTCACGGCGGCCCAAAGCTTGCCGTCATGCTCGACGACATAGCCGGGACGGATATCGCTTCCGTTGATCTTCATGAAACGGGACGGCTTTCGGGACAGGTGCAGGAGGCCGCGAGGGGCGGCCGGAACGGGGTGAGAACCATAAAAGTCCCCCGCGTTCAAGCCCGAGCGCGCCAGCCGGGGCGTTTGCGGCGATCTCGAATTGACCGCAAAGCCTCCGCGCCTGCGATTCGGCGGCAGCGTCAGGCGGCAAGGCGTGCCCGCCTCGCCCGCGCTTGCGCTATCCCGCGCGGAACCGGTTGGCCGCCTCCAGCGCGGCCTTCTGCTCGGCCTCCGGCAGACCCCGGAACCAGCCGTCGAGGGCTGCGTCGGAGTTCGAGGCGCGGCGGGCCAGAACGGTCCATTTCGCCGCCTCGGCCCGGTCGCGGCTGGTGCCGACGCCGTCCTTGTAGAGATGGGCGATGCGGTTGACGGCGATCGGATTGCCGCGCTCCGCCGCGCCTTTCAGCCAGCGGAAGCCCTCGGCCGGGTCCGCCGCGCCGCCTCTCCCGTTGATGAGCCAGATGCCGAGTTCGATCTGCGCGAGATCGTGGCCCGAGCGCGCGGCCTCCGTCAGCCAGTGGCGCGCCTGCGTGTCGTCCTTCTCCACGCCCTTTCCATAGGCATGGAGCTGCGACAGCGCGTATTGGGCGTCCGGCACGTTCTTTTCCGCCGCCATGCGGAAATAGCCCAGCGCCTCGCCGAAGCCGCCCGTGGGAGCGGATTGGATCAGCATCTGCCCGTAGTTGAAGGCCGCCAGCGGATTGCCGGCGTCTGCCGCCGCCTTCATCAGGTCGCGCGCCGTCGCGTCGTCGCGCTCCACCGCACGCCCCTCGATCAGCAGAAGCGCATAGCGAAACTGCGCCTCGGCGACGCCCGCCTTGGCGGCGATGCCGTACCAACGCGCCGATTCCTTCTCGTCGCGCGGCACGCCGAGCCCGCGCGCGTAGATCTCGCCGAGCAGGGTCTGCGCCGCCGGATCGCCGAGATTGGCGAGCGGCTCGGCTAGCCGCAGGGCGGACAGGTAGTAGCCGCGCTGGAAGGCGCCATAGGCTTCTTCGGTCGGGGATGCGGGGGCCGCGCCGCTCGGCAGCGCCGGGGCGCTGGAGAGAGTGGCGCCGGCCAGCGCCTGGCCCGGCTCGGGCGCGGGGCCGAGCGGCGTCGGAAGAAAAACGGGAGCGGCGAGCGCGGCGGGCGTCTGCGAAGAGGGCGCTTGGGGGCCCGTCGCATCGCCGGGCGCGGCGGGCGCGAGTGTCGGGGGTAGAAGCGTGCTGGGGGGCAGAACCGCGCCATGCGCCTCGCCAGCGGAGGCGGGCGCGGCCGGCGGCGGAGCGCCACCCGCGTCTTGCGCGAAGGCCGGACCTGCCGCCATCGCGGCGAGAAGCGCGAACAGGGGAACAGGCGAGCCGGCGCGCATGGTCAGGCGGCCTCCCCTTTCGCCGCCGCATCGAACAGGCGGTTGACCTCGGCGACGCGCGCGCCGACCCCTTCGGCCTCCCCGAAGATGGCGCGTGACAGGAGAATGAACTCGGCGCGCGTCGCGATCGCCAACGGCAGCGTCGCCAGATCGGCGCCGCCCTGCAGGATGCAGGGAAGCTCTACGATCGAAGCCCACCATTCCGCGAGATCCAGATTGCGGCGATGCGGCTCGGCCTCGCCGTCGGCGCCGAGCTTTCCGAAGAGGATATAGTCGGGCATGCGCTCGCCCGCCTCCAGCGCCTCGTGGCGCGTGTTGAAGCCCGAGGCCCCGACGATGAGGCGCGGCGAGAAGCGCGCCATGGCCTCGCCCAGCGCCTCGATCGTGCCCTCGGGCGCGTGGAACCCGTCGGCCTTCACGCGGCCTGCGCAGCGCGTGTCCTCCACCACGATCGCGGCGGCGCCCGATTCCTGCACCAGCGGCACGACGGCCTCGCAGAAATCCTGGAAGGCGGCGACCTCGCGGCCGGCCGGGTCGATCAGCACGGAGGCGATGTCGCCCCCCGCGAAGGCCTCGCGAAGCCGCTCGAGCCCAGGCTCGCCATCGGGAAGCAGCGTCGTGGCGAGAACCAGTCGGGGGCGGATCGGCGCGTCGTCGGTCATGTCGTACTCACGGGCGGGCGGGCCGGGTTTGAGGCCCACGTGGCGGGCCGGGCGCCGGGCCAGGTTTTGGGCTCCTGTAGATACGCATTGCGGCAACACTACAAGAGTTTTGCCCCGGTCGGCGCGGCGCAGGCGCGAGGCGCGAGTTCGCCTTTTGGGGCCGCCGGGCGCGAAAAGGGGGCTGACGTCGAAGCGGGCGGCCGACATGGGGGTCCCGAGCGCTGTGGGCTTCGGCGCCCCCGGAATCAGAAGGGCGCGACCCTGACCGGCCGCGCCCTCCGCTTACGCAAACATTGGGGTCGTCGTCAGTGAGGGGAGGCGCGCAGGCGCTCCATCTCGTCCTTCAGAAGCAGCTTGCGCCGCTTCAGGTCCTGCAACTCGGCGTCGCTCATGGCGGGCTTCGCCTTCGCGGTTGCCAGTTCCTGCTCCAGCGCGGTGTGGCGCTGCTGCAAAGTCGCAAGATGGGCATCCAAGGACATTCTTGAGCTCCTTCTGACTTCTTTCCTTCCACCGGCTCCAAGGGGTGAAGCCGCCGTGGACGATAGGAAAGTGTCACATAAGCTTTGCACTGTCGAATGAGGATCAAGTGCCGGGTTCCGATTTTCGAGCGGGACTGGTACGAGATTTCGTGAACACCATGCGCCCGGGCGGTCGGGCGCCGCCCGAGCGACCCGGCAACCGGGCCGGCGGGCCGTGTCAAGCGTTCGAGGGGACCCGAGTGGCGGATCAGGAACAGGCCGAGCTCAGACTGCAGTTGGCGCGACTGCGGCAGGAGCACATGGATTTCGACTTGGCGATCAACGCCATGGAATCGACCGGCTGCGACAGGCTCGCCGTCCAGCGCATGAAGAAGAAGAAGCTCGCCATCAAGGATCGGCTTCAGGATATCGAGGACCAGGTCATTCCGGATCTGACCGCGTGAGCGCCGCCCCTGCCCCCGTCGCCATCATCATGGGCAGCCAGTCGGACTGGCCGACCATGAAACACGCCGCCGACACGCTGGAGGCGCTGGATATCGGTTTCGACGCCCGCATCGTCTCGGCCCACCGCACGCCCGAGCGCCTGTTCGACTTCGCCAAGGGCGCCAAGGCGGAAGGCTTTCAGGTCGTCATCGCGGGCGCGGGCGGCGCGGCGCACCTGCCGGGCATGACGGCGTCGATGACGCCGCTCCCCGTGTTCGGCGTTCCCATCGAAAGCCGCGCCCTGTCGGGGCAGGACAGCCTCCTTTCCATCGTCCAGATGCCGGCCGGCATCCCCGTCGGCACGCTCGCCATCGGCCGCGCCGGGGCGGTCAACGCCGCGCTTCTGGCCGCCAGCGTCCTCGCGCTGCACGATCCCGCCCTGGCCGAGCGGCTCGACGCCTGGCGCCGGCGCCAGACCGAGGCGGTCGCCCATCGGCCGAGTTCAGAGCCAGCATCCGAGGTCGCCAAGGCGGGAGCGGCACATTGACGAACCGGTTTCCGCTGCCTCCCGGCGCCGCGATCGGCATGATCGGCGGCGGCCAGCTCGGCCGAATGATGGCGTCCGCCGCCGCCCGGCTGGGCTATCGCATGGTCGTGCTCGATCCCGATGCCGGCTGCCCCGCCGCGCAGCTCGCCAGCGAGACGATCACCGCCGCCTATGACGACCGCGAGGCGCTGGCGCGCCTTGCCGGGCGCGTGTCGGTCGTGACCTACGAGTTCGAGAACGTGCCGGTGGAGCCGGTGCGCGCGCTCTCTCGAATCATTCCGGTCTTCCCCCCGCCCGAGGCGCTGGAAGTGGCGCAGGACCGGGTGGTGGAAAAGGCCTTCCTGAACGGCATCGGCATCCGCACCGCCCCCTGGCGCGCGGTGGACGATCCGCAGGAGCTCGACCACGCCTTTCTGGATCTCGGCGGCGACTGCATCCTGAAGACCCGGCGCCTCGGCTATGACGGCAAGGGTCAGGCGGTGCTGCGCGAGAACGCCAGCCATGGCGAGGCCTTCGACGGCTTGGGCGGCGTGCCGGCGATTCTGGAAAAGAAGATCCCCTTCGAGCGGGAGATCTCGGTGATCGCCGCGCGCGGGCAGGACGGCAGCTTCGCCGCCTTCGACCCCGCCGAGAACGTCCACGGGCTTGGCATCCTGAAAAGCTCCACGATTCCCGCCGCCGTCTCGCCCGAGCAGCGGCAGGCGGCCTGCGACATCGCGCAGAGCATTCTCGACAAGTTGACCTATGTCGGCGTCATCGGGGTCGAGTTCTTCGTGGGCAAGGACGGCGCGCTGCTGGTCAACGAGATCGCGCCGCGCGTCCACAATTCCGGCCACTGGACGGAAGCGGCCTGCACGATCTCCCAGTTCGAGCAGCATATCCGCGCCGTGGCCGGCCTGCCGCTCGGCAACCCGGCGCGCCACAGCGACGCCGTGATGGAGAATCTCATCGGCTCCGAGGTCGATCGCGCGTCCTCGCTGCTCGGCGAGGCTGGCGTGATGCTGACGCTCTACGGAAAGTCGGAAGCGCGTCCGGGGCGCAAAATGGGCCATTTCACACGGGTTTCACCCCGTTCCGAGGCGTGATAGCACGGTTCGGCCATTGTCGCATGGTTGACAGAAACCGCGACGGCCGTTATCGAACCACCCAGGCAAGCGCGCCCTCCGGGCGCGTTTTTCATTGTGCGGCAGAACGGATTTCCCGATCGTCGCCACCCTCATCGACGGTCAAACCCATGAAGATCAAGAACTCGCTGAAGTCGCTCAAGGGCCGCCACCGCGCCAACCGTCTGGTTCGTCGCAAGGGCCGCATCTACATCATCAACAAGCTGGCCCCGCGCTACAAGGCGCGCCAGGGCTGACGAGACAAAGGCCGGCTCCAGAAGCCGGCCTTTTCTTTTTGCGGCCATGCGGGCCGGCTTTCAGGGCCAGCCTTTTCTTCTGCGGGCGATTGACGACGCGGGGG
Organism: Aureimonas sp. AU40; assembly: GCF_001463785.1. Taxonomy (NCBI): domain Bacteria; kingdom Pseudomonadati; phylum Pseudomonadota; class Alphaproteobacteria; order Hyphomicrobiales; family Aurantimonadaceae; genus Aureimonas; species Aureimonas sp. AU40. The sequence goes on along the minus strand of NZ_BBWL01000022.1, from coordinate 27,728 downwards.
GAGGGCTTACTCTCCCCCGATGCGCACGCTCCTTCGCCTCGCCCTCGCCGCCTGCCTCGTCCCCCTGCCGGCCCTTGCGCAGACGCAAGGCACCGAGCCGGCCGCCCCTGCTCCGACGCCGCCGTCCGCAGCGCCCGCCCTGCCCGCGCCCCCTGCTCCCACAGCGTCAGTCCCCGCACTCCCCGCCGACCATGCCGGGCGTCTCGACGCGCTCTTCGCGCGGCTCAAGAAGGAGAGCGATCCGGCACGCGCGGAGGGAATTGCCAATCAGATCCAGGCCGAATGGCTGCAGAGCGGCAGCGCGACGATCGACCTCCTGATGCAGCGCGCCACGCAGGCCGTCGCGGCCAAGAACACCGCGAGCGCGCTCGATCTCCTCGATCAGGCCATCGTGCTGCGCCCCGACTTTCCCGAGGCCTGGAACCGGCGCGCCACGGTTCACTATGCCGACGACCGCTACACGCTGGCGATCACCGATGTCGAGGAAACGCTGAAACGCGAGCCGCGCCACTTCGCCTCGCTCATGGGCTTGGCCGCCATGCAGGAGGAGGTCGGCCGCAGCCGCGACGCGCTCTCGACCTATTTGCGCGTGCTCGCCGTCTATCCCGCCCTAAAGGACGCCCAGGACGCCGCACTGAAGCTTTCGGACGCCTTGGCCGGGGACCGCGCCTGACCCACCGAGGCTGCGTAATCGACGAAGCCTGCGCATAAGAGAAACCTACACATGAAAAAGGCCGCGTCGGACGCGGCCTTTCCTTTGTCTCGAGCTCGGCGGGACGCGATCAGGCGGCGTGGACGCCGTCCGAGCCGATCGTCGCGATGCGGATCATGTTGGTGGCGCCCGGGGTGCCCAACGGAACGCCGGCGGTCACGATGATGCGCTCGCCCGGCTGCGCGAAGCCTTGTTCCACAGCGAGACGGCAGGCCTTGTCGACCATGTCTTCCATGTCCACCGCATCCGGCGAGATCACGCAGTGCAGGCCCCAGCCGAGGCTGAGACGGCGCACGGTGGCCTCGATCGGCGAGAGCGGCAGGATCGGGATCTGCGGGCGCTCGCGCGCCATGCGCAGGCCCGAATTGCCCGAACCCGTATAGGTCACGATCGCCGCGACCTTCAGCGTTTCGGCGATCTGGCGCGCGGCGAGCGACACGGCGTCCGCTCCGGTCGCCTCGGCCGAGGGGCGCTGCGCGAAAATGATGCCGGGATAGAGCGTGTCCTTCTCCACTTCGACCGCGATGCGATCCATCGTGGCGACGGCCTCGACCGGATACTGGCCGGCAGCCGATTCGGCCGAAAGCATGACGGCATCGGCGCCCTCGAACACGGCGATCGACACGTCGGACACCTCGGCGCGCGTCGGCACCGGGGCGGTGATCATGGATTCCAGCATCTGCGTGGCGACCACGACCGGCTTGCCGGCACGGCGTGCGGCGCGCGTCATGCGCTTCTGAATGCCAGGCACCTGCTCCAGCGGCATTTCGACGCCGAGATCGCCGCGCGCCACCATGATGGCGTCGGAGAGCTCGATGATCTCGTCCAGCCGCTCCACGGCCTGTGGCTTCTCGATCTTCGACATGATGCCGGCGCGGCCGCGCGCCAGCTTGCGCGCCTCGATCAGATCTTCGGGCCGCTGGATGAAGGACAGGGCCAGCCAGTCGACATTCTCGGACAGGACGGCTTCGAGATCGCGCCGGTCCTTCTCGGTCAGGGCGCCGCTGGTCAGCAGCGTGTCGGGCAGGCTGACGCCCTTCTTGTCGGAAATGCGCGTGCCGGCGACCACCATGCAGCGGATCGAGCGGCCGTCCGATTCCAGCGCGACGAGATGCAGCCGGCCGTCGTCGATCAGAAGCCGGTGGCCGGCGCGCACGGATTCCAAAATCTCGGGATGGGGCAGGTAGACGCGCGTCGCGTCGCCCGGCTCGGGATTGTCGTCCAGCGTGATGATGTCACCGGGGGCGAGATCGACCTTGCCTTCCTTGAACTTGCCGACGCGCAGCTTCGGGCCCTGGAGGTCGGCCAGGATGCCGATCGGGCGGCCGACATCGGCCTCGACACTGCGGATGCGCCGCACGAGCTCGCGCATCGCGTCATGCTCGGTGTGGCTCATGTTGATGCGGAAGACGTCGGCGCCCGCGTCGAAGAGCTTGCGGATCATCGCCTCTTCGGAAGAGGCAGGGCCGAGCGTGGCGAGAATCTTGACTCGTCGATTGCGTTTCATGGCTTTGGTGTCTCCCCGCGAGGCGATTCGGTGAGCTGAACCATCCAGCTTCCCTGTCCGCCGGTGTCATACTCCCGGAACCCCATCTTCTGGAACCCGCGAGCGAAGCAATCCTTGACCCCGACGATGCGGAATTCATTCTCCGCGATGCACATGTCAACCGTACCGGCCCAGCGGCCGAGCCCCTCGGCATCCTCGGCGTAGAGATAGTAGTAGCGCGAGTGCAACTCCCCCTCGACCACGGAGCGGCACGTCGTCGCCGGGATGCGCCACCAGCCCTCGCTGACCCAGCCTTCCGCCGTGCGCTGGCCAACCGCGACGCCGACCAGGGTCTGGGTGCCGTTGCAGACGCGAAAATCCGCGCGGGCGGGAGAAGACAGCGCCGGGGCGCCGAAAAACGAGGCGCCGAAGGCAAGACACAGGGCAACTGCCGGAGCACGCGGGCCCCTGAGCGAACGGAACGACATGGGCGGTCCTTGCGGGGGAGATGGGTCGAATTGTCTTCGTTCTGGCATAAGCGATCGGTCTGTCAACGCAAGGGCCGCGAGGGGGATCTGCGCCACGGGATGCGCGAGCCGGCTCGCGGACGCGTCATGCCCCGGCCACCTTGCGGCGCCCGGCCGGCGGGCCGATATGCCAGCCAGGACATATGAGCGCGCCCGCGCCCCAACCTTCAGGAAATTTTCCGATGAGACTTTCGCGCGAACAGGAAACCGAGATCGAGGCCGCCGTCTTCCGCCGCCTGCGCGACCACCTTCTGGCGCGGGGCGACGTGCAGAACATCGACCTGATGAACCTTGCCGGCTTCTGCCGCAACTGCCTGGCCAACTGGTACCGCGACGCAGCGGAGGCCGGCGGCACGGCGATGACCAAGGAGGGCGCCCGCGAGATCGTCTACGGCATGCCCTACGAGGAATGGCGCGCCCTGCACCAGAAGGACGCGACCGGCGACCAGCTCGCCGCCTTCGAGACCAACCGACCGAAGGACGAGGGACAGCACGGCTGAAAGCTGTTGCACCCGTCTCCCGCAGGACGCGGCGCGGGCGGGATCGGCGCGCTGGAGCCCGCTCGGTAAGGCTCCGGTAACCATTCCGCGTCATCGAAGAAGGAGGAAACGCGGCCGGCTCGTCCGGCGCCTTTGTCGTGATTTGAGAAGAGGCTCCCATGTCGAACGCCACCGATGACGTCGCCCAGGATCAGCTCCGCTCCTTCGTGGAACGGATCGAGCGCCTGGAAGAGGAAAAGAAGACGATCTCCGACGACATCAAGGACGTCTATGCCGAGGCCAAGGGCAACGGTTTCGACACCAAGGTGCTGCGCAAGGTGATCTCCCTGCGCAAGCAGGACGCGCAGGAGCGCCAGGAGCAGGAGGCCATTCTCGACCTGTATCTTCAGGCTCTCGGCATGGCCGCCAGCGCCTGAGCCGAACCGTCCGAAAATGGGCCGAAATGAATGCGCCGGTTATGCCGGCGTGTTCGATCCGCCAGCCGCCCGCCAACTTTGCGAACCGGACCCATCTCGATCAAACCGTCTTGGGATATGTAGCGTCAGCTTCGAGGTCATATGATGCGAGGGGCAGGACGAAGACGCATCATTTTCGACCAACCCGAACCTAAGTTCGAGCGAACGCGATGCAACAAAGCTCAGGCGGAGCGCGCATTAAGTCGCTCTACCGAAACTGGACCGTCGCGTCAGGAATTTGGCGCCGTAGTCAGCCGCGCGCGCGACGGCGCGTGTAGCCCAGGCCCATCTGCTTCGCGAGGCGCGAGCGCGCCGCAGCATAGTTCGGGGCCACCATGGGATAGTCGGCCGGCAGATCCCACTTGTCGCGGTATTCCTCGGGCGACATGTTGTAGTGGGTCATCAAGTGGCGCTTCAGCGACTTGAACTTCTTCCCGTCCTCAAGACAGATGATGTAATCGTCCGTCACCGAACGCTTCACCGACACGGCCGGCTTGGGCTTCTCGGCCTGGGGAGCGGGCGGCGCGACGCCGGCTTGGCTGAGGGCGGAATGGACGTCGAGGATCAAGGCCGGCAAGTCGCCGACCGGTAAAGAGTTCTTGCTGACATAAGCGGCAACCACTTCGGCCGTCAGCTCCATCAACATGTCCGAGTTGTCGACCTGGTCGATCTCGCTCATCTTTTCAACCTGTCTTGAGGCAACCCATCACGCTTGGAACGGCACCCATGCCCTTTACCATTCAAGCGGCTCGAACCAGCAAATATCTAGAAGCAAATCGAATGGCTTCCAGTCTATCAGCACCTGCTTTCGAGAAAAGGTGTCGGTTGCGACACCCAAGTCTTTCAAAGCGGACACGCCGTATTCAGTCAAACTTCACCCAATGTCAACGGGTGGATGACACAGGCAAGAATTTGGGGTGTCGAGCTCATATTACGGATTGGTAATCCACGCACAGCCTGCGAGAGAATTCCACATGCGTAGTGCAGGCGAAGGCCCGACGCCCGCGTTCAACTGCCACGGCGCTCGAACACAATAGAGCCGACACAGGGTACGTGTCGGATCTTCCTAAGGATGTTAGGGACCAAATATTTCCCTTGCGAGAGAAGATCGCCCTGCCTTCCCACGGCGGGCGTTCGGCCGCCCGGTCGTCTCCCTGTCCTGCGACGGTAAAGCGAAGCCTTCCATGCAACGGGAGGTTTCAAGGCGCGCCGCGCGGCGCCGTGGGATGGATCATGGGTGAGCGACGCGAGCTGCCATTCCACTCTTCGCATTGCAAAACAAAAGGGCACCCCGAGAGGTGCCCTTCGATCCATTCAGACCTCTTACCAAGGCAACGGGGTCGTGCCCCGCAGCCCGGTCGGCGGCCAGAATCGGTTAGTCGATCTTGTGGACCGGCAGGAAGTTCACGGCATTGCCTTCGAAATGCTGAGGCCCTGCCGGCGAACCGCCCTTCTGCGAGAACCCGCGCGAGAAGACGGCGCTGGGAAGATTGCCGATCAGATTGTCGGCGACGGGCCGCGTCAGCTTCTCTTCGATTGCCCGGCGCTCCGGGCTGGTGATCAGGGAAGCGATGGCGATGCGCTTGGCGATCTGATCGGGGCTTGCCTTTCGTACGGTCTTGCCGACCGCTGCTTCGGCTTCGCCCACGACACGCCCGCCCCTTGCCGTTCGCGCAGTGGACTTGGCGGCCGGCGCGGCGGACATGGCATCGGCAACGCTTGACCGGCTCGCCGGCGGCTTGGCCTCGAGCGAAGCCACGCGCAGGTTGGCATTTGCCTCCAGCGGCGGGCTCGCCGCTTCCGCCGGCCGCGCAAGCGCAGCGGCGATCGCCGATTGCGGCCGGGCGGACGGCGTCGCGACATGCTGCGCTACGGTCGTGACGGTGGCGGGAGGCGGAGCGGCGGCCGGCGTTTGCACGGGGGCACTGACCGGCGCTTCCGGCATGGCGGCGGCGATGATGGCTTCCGGCGTCAAGGCGTCGTCCGCCTCGGTGATCAGAGCCTTCTCGCTCGGCACGGCGACCGGGGAACCTCGCAACACGGCCTCGAAGGGCGGTCGCTCACGCGGCATGGGAACGGCATAGGCAAGCTGGCCCGGGGCGGCCGGCGGCGGCTCGGCCTCTTCCAGCGCGGCGACGAGCGTCGCGTCGAGCGCTTTTGCGGCGGCAGGGCGAGACGGCGCGCTGGAGGGCAAGGGAACGCGGGAGGGCGCCAGCGCGGCCACCTCGACCTCTTCCTCCTCCTCGCGGCGCGGGGGCGCGGCGGCGGGAATCGCGGCGGGCGGGGTAGAGCGACGCGGCGCCGAACTATCGAACACGTCGCGCTCGGCCATGGGAACGCCGGCCGGAAGGGCCGCTGGCGGTGCGGGACGGGTCGGCCGGACGCTCGCCACCTGGACCTCGGGCTCGGGCTGCGGCGCGGCGCGAGCCGGCGCGGGGGCACGGGCGGGCGCGGGCTTACCGACCGGCGCGGCCTGAGCCTCCGCCTCGTCCTCGGCCTCCTCGTTGCCGCCGCCGAACAGCATGGCGAGCAGCGACCTGCCGCCGCTGGAGCGCGACGAGGCGATCTGGATGTCGTTGGAGCCCTTGCGCTTGTTGTAGGAGGCGAGCGCGGTCTCGTAGCCCGGCAGCGGCTTGCCGTCGGCGGGCACATGGATCGTGTTGCCCTTCGGGAAGACGGAGGCGAGTTCCTGGCGGCTCATGCGCGGCCAGTATCGACCCTTGCCGGTGTCGTAGTGGACGAAGGGCGAGCCGGAGCGCGGATAATAGCCGACGCCGCCGATCTGCATGCGAAGGCCGATGTCACGCAGTTTCTTCAGCGGCACGTCGGGCAGATACCAGTCCACCGCCTTGCCGGCCATGTGCAGACTGTTGCCGGCAACGCCGGACGAGCGCGAGCGCAGCATGGCATTGGTGCCGGACGAGCGATAACCGCCGATGATGTGGATGTAGCTGCGCGAGCCGGACTGGCGATAGGCTTCCCAAAGCACGTCGAGAAGGTTCGGGTCCATGTTGGTCGGCTTGTTCTCGCGCCAGTCGCGCAGTGCCCAGTTGGCCTTCTTCAGACCGTCGGGCAGGAACTTGCCGTCCTTCTTGTAGGTGATCTCCGTCTTCTCGTTGAGATGGACGTGATAGAGCTTCAGGGTGCGGGTTTCGGCGCGCGCGGCCACCATTCCCGCCGAGGTCATCGCCATCAGGCCGACCAGGAAGACCACGGCGCGCTGAGCGGCGCGTCGCGATACGCATTCGGTCCATCCGAACATGCGGACAAATTCCCCCGGTGTGTGTGTCGACGCCCCTGCTGCGGTTCGTGCGACCTGTCCCCCGACCGGGCAACAGATCACAAGGGACTGCGGCATGAAAATGACACCTCTCCAATTTCTTTGCCACTACACAAGAAAATGGTTAACGACCAGTGAAAATTCTGTCTTGCCAACCCTTCGGGCAGGCTTACGCGGGTGATTCGGGCAGCGACAGCCCGTATTCCTTGAGCTTCCGATAAAGGGTCGTGCGACCGATTCTCAGCAGTCTCGCCGCCTTGGTCGGCTGGCCTTCGCAATGCTGGAGCGCGCGAAGGATATGCGCACGCTCGACTTGCGCGAGCGTTGGGAAGTCCTCGTCCGCCGTCTCCTCGATTGGAAAGGCGATGTCGGCGACCACCGATAGAGGCTCGGCTTTCTCCGGCGACCAGCCGTCCGCAAGCTCGAAATTTTCGGCCTGGAGAACCCCTCCATCGGCCATCACGGCCGCGCGCCGGATGGCGTTTTCCAACTCGCGGATGTTGCCGGGCCAGCCATGGCGCTCCAAACGCGCGAGCGCGGCCGGCGTAAGATCGGCGCGAGGCAGATGCTCGGCGGCGAAGCGTCGTGCCAGGGCGGCGATCTCCTCCCGCCGCTCGCGCAGCGGCGGAATCGAGATCGGAAAGACATGGAGGCGGTAGAACAGATCCTCGCGAAAGCGCCCCGCCGCCACGTCGGCGCCGAGGTCACGATGCGTGGCGGCGATGACGCGCACGTCCACCCGCACTGGACCGGTCGAGCCGATCGGGTCGATCTCGCCTTCCTGCAGGGCGCGCAAGAGCTTCACCTGCGTTTCGGGAGCGAGTTCGCCGACCTCGTCCAGAAACAGCGTGCCGCCGTCGGCCTGGGCGAACTTGCCGGGGCGGCTGCGCTCGGCGCCGGTGAAGGCGCCGCGCTCGAAGCCGAAGAGGATACTTTCGGAGAGATCGCGCGGAAGCGCGCCGCAATTGACCGCGACGAAGGGCTTGCTCGCCCGCGCGCTGGCGCGCGCGATGCGCCGGGCCAGCCATTCCTTGCCGACCCCGGTTTCGCCGAGCACCAGCACCGGGACCATGGAGCGCGACACGCGATCGGCCGCGTCGAGCACCGGGCGCATGGCCGGGCTCGGGGCCATCTCGGGCACGTCCGCCCCGCCATCCCTCTCGGCCTGGGCGCGGATCGCCGCCTCGATCGCGGCGCGCACCCTGGCTGGCGAAACCGGCTTCACCAGAAAATCCGTGGCCCCGGCGCGCATGGCCTCCACCGCGCGGTCGAGCCGCCCCTCCCCCGTCTGGACCACGACGGGAACGGAGTCGCCCGCGCCGCGCAACTGGCGCAGGAGATCGAGACCGTCGCCATCGGGCAGACCGAGATCGAGCAGGACGGCGGCAAAGCGCCCGCCGCCGCCTTCCCGCAGCAGCGCGCGCGCCGCCTGGAGGCTGGCGGCGGCGTCCGTCAGGCCGCCGGCGCGCGCCACATGCGCCTCGCTGAGACGCCGCTGCACGGGATCGTCGTCCACGATCAGGACACGAAACGCCCGGTCGGCAGAGGGTTCGCTTTTCACGCTCATCGCACCAATTTGACATGGCAACGATGAAGAGTTTTCTGCCACCCGAAGAGGGCGGGTTCGCCCGCCCTTCGGCTCAAGCGTTTCGCGAGGTGTTCATGACCCGATCGTCCGTTTCCCCGTCGCCCTCCGCATCGCAAGAGGAGGCGGATCTGGGCGCCCTGCCCCGCTGGAATCTGGCCGATCTCTACGCCTCGATCGACAGTCCGCAGATCTCCGCCGATATCGAACGATCCTCGGCGCGCGCCAAGGCCTTCAACGAGCGCTGGCGCGGCCGTCTTGCGGAAGAAGCTGAGAAGCCCGGCGGCGGAGAGCTCGGCGCGGCGATCGCGGAGTTCGAGGAGATCGAGGAGGTGCTCGGCCGCCTCGTCTCCTATGCCGGGCTGGTCTATTCCGGCGACACGTCCGATCCCGCCAATGCCAAGTTCTACGGCGACATCCAGGGCGAGGTGACGGACATTTCCTCCGTGCTGCTCTTCTTCGGGCTGGAGCTGAACCGGGTGGACGACGCGGCAATGGACCGCGCCATGGCCGAGAACCCCGCGCTCGGCCGCTATCGCCCCTGGATCGTGGATTTGAGGCAAGACAAGCCCTACCAGTTGGAAGACCGCGTCGAGGAGCTGTTTCACGAGAAGTCGGTGACCGGCCACGGCGCCTGGAACCGCCTGTTCGACGAGACCATGACCTCGCTGCGCTTCGAGGTGGACGGGCGCACGCTGGCGCTGGAGGAAACGCTGAACCTCCTGCAGGACGCCGACCGCGACGTCCGGCGCAAGGGCGCCGAGGCGCTGGCCAAGGTGTTCGGCGAGAACGTGCGGACCTTCGCGCTCATCACCAACACGCTCGCCAAGGACAAGGAAATCTCCGACCGCTGGCGCGGCTTCGGCGACGTGGCCGATTCACGCCACCTCGCCAACCGGGTGGAGCGCGAGGTGGTGGACGCGCTGGCCAAGGCCGTGTCGGACAGCTACGCCTCGATCTCGCATCGCTACTACGGGCTCAAGGCCCGCTGGCTGGGGCTGGACGCGCTGGAATTCTACGACCGCAACGCGCCGCTGCCCGGCGCCTCGCGCCGCACCATCCCCTGGCTGGAAGCGCGCGACACCGTGCTTTCGGCCTATCGCGGCTTCGACCCTGAAATGGCCGAGATCGCCGGCCGCTTCTTCCAGGACAATTGGATCGACGCGGGCGTGCGCCCGGGCAAGGCGCCCGGCGCCTTCTCGCACCCGACCGTGCCCTCCGCGCACCCCTATGTCCTGATGAACTATCTCGGCAAGCCGCGCGACGTGATGACCCTTGCCCACGAGCTCGGGCATGGCGTGCATCAGGTCCTGGCCGGGCCGCAGGGTGCCCTGATGGCCTCGACGCCGCTGACGCTGGCCGAGACGGCCTCGGTCTTCGGCGAGATGTTGACCTTCCGCTCGCTTCTGGAAAAGGCGCGGGACAAGGCCGAGCGGCGCACTCTGCTCGCCTCCAAGGTCGAGGACATGATCAACACGGTGATCCGCCAGATCGCCTTCTATCTCTTCGAGCGCGAGATCCACACGGAGCGGCGCAAGGGCGAGCTGACGGCCGAGCGGATCGGCCAGATCTGGGTCGAGGTGCAGACCCGGTCGCTCGGCCCCGCTGTGCGCCTCGGGCCGGGATACGAGAGCTTCTGGACCTATGTCCCGCACTTCATCCACTCGCCCTTCTATGTCTATGCCTATGCCTTCGGCGACTGCCTGGTGAACTCGCTCTACTCCGTCTACGAGCAGGCCGAGGAGGGCTTCCAGGAGCGCTATTTCGCCATGCTGCGGGCCGGCGGCACGAAGCACCATTCCGAGCTTCTGAAGCCCTTCGGCCTCGACGCTTCGGACCCGGCCTTCTGGCACCGCGGCCTTTCCATGATCTCCGGCTTCATCGACGAGCTGGAAGCGATGGACTGAGAGACCCCGGCGGGGTGTCAGGCGAGATCGATCGTCTCGCCCCAGTCGGCCCGGCGCGCGCGGCGGAAGCTTTCGCCGTCGCGCTTGGTAAGGAGCCGGCGGCGTAGGGCGCCGTCCTCCTCGCAGAGCTTCAGCGAGACCTTCCCGCTGCCGGTGTCCGGCGGGGCTAGGATACGAGCCGCGCGCGGCGCGGCGGGCGCGGCAAGCCGCGTCGCCGCCACATAGCTGAACTTCTCGTCCTCCCAGGGCACCTCGGCCGACTTGGTGCGCAGGTGGACGCGCGAGCGCGCCACGCGGCGCGAGAAATGGCACCAGTCCGGCGCCTCGACCGGGCACTCGCTCTCGTGCGGACAAGGCGCGGCGATCGCGGCGCCCGCTTCGATCAGCGCCCGGCGCGCCTCCAGGATGCGCGCCCATCCGGCGGGCGTGCCGGGCTCGACGATCAGGAGCACGCCCTGCGTGCGCGCCCAGAGAAGCGCCACCAGTGCCCGGCGCGCGGGCGGCGCCAGTTCGTCCAGCACATAGGACAGGGTCACGAGATCGGCGGCGGGCAGATCGGCGCCCGCGCGATCGATCGTACCGGCGCGCCAGTCCGGCTCGAAGCCGAACTGCCCCTGCCCCAACCTCTCCCCGAGCGCGCGGATCGGCGCGCTGGCTTCCAGCAGCGTCGCCCCTTGCAAGGTTTCGAACCGTTCGCCGGCCGCCCACAATGCGGTGCCCGGCCCGGCGCCAACGTCGAGCAGCCGTCGCGGCGCGAAATCCGGCAGGGCACTCGCGGTTTCCGCCATCGCGTCCGACAGGGCGGCGAAGGTCGCGGGCATGCGCGCGGCGACATAGGCCTTGGCGAAGAGGTCGTCGGAAAGATGCAGGCGTCCGTCGCGCGTTTCGGCCCGGTAGCGGCCGGACAGGACCTCGGAGGCCGCGCGCAGGGCTTCGGAGGGAACGCCCGACAGCTCGGCGTCGATCGCGGCGCGTAGGGGACGCGGCAGTTCCATCGGGTCGTCCTCCGGGCGGCGGGTGAAAGGCGGGCGAGCGGGCTGCAAAGCCTGACCCGGAGCCCGCAAAATGCAGCCCCGACGGGCTTGCATGGGTGCTCGGCTTCGGCCGACCCCTTTTATTTGACAGCGATCTGCTCTAGCCCGACCCGGAGACCTCAGTCCAGACCGAAAGGATTGCCGAATGGCGAACGAGAACCACCCGATCCATGCCGAGATCACCGGCCCGATCGTGATGATCGGCTTTGGCTCGATCGGGCGCGGCACGCTCCCGCTGATCGAACGTCACTTCAGCTACGACAAGTCGCGCTTCACCGTGATCGACCCGCGCGACACGCATCGGCATCTGCTCGATGAGCGCAACGTCCGCTACGTCAAGGAATCCGTCACCAAGTCGAACTATCGCGACCTGCTGACGCCCCTCCTCACCGAAGGCGGCGGCCAGGGCTTCTGCGTCAATCTTTCGGTCGACACCGGCTCGGTCGACCTGATGCGCCTGTGCCGCGAGCTCGGCGTTCTCTACATCGACACCGTGATCGAGCCCTGGCTCGGCTTCTATTTCGACGACAAGCTCTCCAACGCCGACCGCACGAACTACGCGCTGCGCGAGACGCTGCGCAAGGAGAAGCGCAAGAACCCCGGCGGCACCACGGCGGTTTCCACCTGCGGCGCCAATCCGGGCATGGTCTCCTGGTTCGTCAAGCAGGCGCTGGTCGACATCGCGCGCGACACCAATCTCGACTTCGTGGAGCCCGGTCCGAACGACCGCGAAGGCTGGGCGAAGCTGATGAAGAAGGTCGGCGTCAAGGGCATCCACATCGCCGAGCGCGACACGCAGGTTTCCGCTAAGCCCAAGCCCCGCAACGTGTTCTGGAACACCTGGTCGGTGGAAGGCTTCCTGTCGGAAGGCATGCAGCCGGCCGAGCTCGGCTGGGGCACGCACGAGAAGTGGCGCCCGAAGAACGCCAAGGACCACGAGAAGGGCTGCAAGGCGGCGATCTATCTCGACCAGCCCGGCGCCAACACGCGCGTGCGCTCCTGGTGCCCGACGCCCGGCGCGCAGTACGGCTTCCTCGTCACGCACAACGAGGCGATCTCGATCGCCGACTACTTCACGCATCGCAACAAGGAGGACGAGGTCACCTATCGTCCGACCTGTCACTACGCTTACCACCCCGCCAACGACGCGGTTCTGTCGCTGCACGAGCTGTTCGGCGCGGCCGGCAAGATCCAGCCCGAGCATCACGTTCTCGACGAGAACGAGCTGGTGGAAGGCATCGACGAGCTCGGCGTGCTGCTCTACGGCCACGAGAAGAACGCCTACTGGTACGGCTCGCAGCTCTCGCTGGAGGAAACCCGCCGCATCGCGCCCTACCAGAACGCCACCGGCATGCAGGTGACCTCGGCCGTGCTCGCCGGCATGGTCTGGGCGCTGGAAAACCCGGAGGCCGGCATCGTGGAAGCGGACGAGATCGACTATCGCCGCTGCCTCGAAGTGCAGCGTCCCTATCTCGGCCCGGTCAAGGGTTACTACACCGACTGGACGCCGCTGACCGACCGTCCGGGCCTCTTCCCGGAGGACCTGGACGAGAAGGACCCCTGGCAGTTCCGCAACATCCTCGTTCGCTGACACCCGGCCAACGAAAAGTTGGTGAAAAGCCGCGGATTCTTCCGCGGCTTTTTCTTTAGGCGCTGGTCATGACCAGGACATGCACTACCCTTTGGCTTCGGTAACTGCTTGATGCGCCTTGGGAGTTGGTCGTGGGCGAAACGTCGGACGATACCCAGCGCAAGCGGATCGTGGTGAAGGAGATCATGGACGCGGTCATGTCCGGCTCGTCCGGATCGATTTCCCGCCACTTCGCGCCAGGCGCCATCTTCTCGAACAAGAACAACGCGGGCATCTTCGACGCGCCTTGGTTCGACCGGATGGAGGGAGAATACCGCCTGAATGGGGAGGAGGAGGCCAAGTCCTTCCTCAACGAACTCCTGAAACGGGCGAGCTACATCTCCTACAAGCCGCGCGGCACGATCGTGGAGGACGAGAACGCGGCCAGTCGATGCGACTGGACGCGGCAGGACGAGAACGGCTCGCTGGTCACCGGCACGACCATGTACTGGTTCGGCTTCACCAGCGACGGCCGCATCCGCTCGATCGAGACCATCGCCTCCATCCATTCCGTCATCTCGGCGCGCCGCAACGACGCATCGGTCGCTTGACCGGCGGCGCGCAACGCGGTCTTTCGTCCGCAGTCCCAGTTCGACCTTTCAGCCCAATCTTGATCCCGGAGCTTTCGATCATGCGCCCCGCCCTCGTCCTCGCCAGCCTTGTCGGCGCCGCCAGCGCGCTTTCGGGCTGCCAGCTCGAACCGCAGAGACAGATCGCCCTCGCCCCGCCCCAGGCGGTGATCGAAGGCCAGTGGAACTCGGTGGGCGGCCCCGTCGCCTATATCTCGTCCTTCTCGGCCGGGCGCTTCACCTCCAAGACGGCGGACGGCGCGCGCGTCCTGGCGGACGGTTCCTACACCAAGACCAGCCCGACCCAGGTCGCGATCATCTTCACCTCCACGACGCGCAACACGCGGGAATCGGTGAACTGCAACCTCATGTCGGCCGAGCGGCTTGCCTGCGTCAATTCCGCCGGCGCCCGCTTCGAGCTGGCCCGCCGCGCCGGAGTCTGATCTCGCGATCATTGCCGGCCGGCAGTCCGGCTCCCATATGCCCGGCGGCACCTTCCAGAGCGGAAGGCGCCGCCGCTTTGCATTCGTCGGCCGCGCACGGCCCCTGTCCGGACCTTTCATGAACGCACCCGTTTCCCGCGCCGCCAGCACCGAAATCGGCCCCCTTCCCGTCGGCCATCCGCCGGTTCGCCCCAAGAAGATCGGCGTGCTTCTCGTCAATCTCGGCACGCCGGACGGGACCGACTTCAAGCCGATGCGCCGCTATCTCAAGGAGTTCCTGTCGGACAAGCGCGTCATCGAATGGCCGCGCGCCGCCTGGTATCCCATCCTCTACGGCATCGTGCTGAACACGCGGCCCAAGAAATCGGGCCATGCCTACGAGCAGATCTGGAACCACGAGCGCAACGAGAGCCCCTTGCGCACCTTCACGCGCGCGCAGGGCGAAAAGCTCAGCCAACGCATGGCCGGGGATGCCGGTGTGGTGGTGGACTGGGCGATGCGCTACGGCAATCCGTCCATCGCCGAGCGCATGGACGGATTGATGAGCCAAGGCTGCGAGCGCATCCTGTGCTACCCACTCTACCCACAATATTCCGCCTCCACCACGGCGACGGTGAACGACAAGTTCTTCGAGCACCTGTCGGCGCAACGCTGGATGCCGGCGTCCCGCACCGTGCCCGCCTATCACGACGATCCGGTCTATATCGACGCGCTGGCCCGCTCGATCGAGACGCATCTGGCCTCGCTCGATTTCGAGCCCGAGCGCGTGATCGCCTCCTATCACGGCATTCCGCAGAGCTATTTCCGCAAGGGCGACCCGTACCATTGCCATTGCCAGAAGACCTCCCGCCTCGTGGAGGAACGGCTCGGCTGGCCCAAGGGACGCTTCATGACGACGTTCCAATCGCGCTTCGGACCGGAGGAATGGCTGCAGCCCTACACCGACAAGACGGTGGAGGCGCTGGCCAAGGAGGGCGTGAAGCGCATCGCCGTGCTCAATCCCGGCTTCGTTTCGGACTGCCTGGAAACGCTGGAGGAGATCGCGGGCGAGGCCGGCGAAATCTTCCGCGAACATGGCGGCACGCATTTCTCGCACATCCCCTGCCTCAACGATTCCGAGCCGGGTATGGACGTGATCGAGCATATGGTGCGCCGCGAACTGCGCGGCTGGCTCGGCTAGCGCTTTTTCCGTGAACCCTGCTTCACGGGAATGGCTTCAGGACGGGGCGCGGCGAGACGGGATGCTCCGCCGCGCGCAAGCCTTCTTCTAGGCGCGGCGACGCACGGGCTCGGCGGCGGCGATCCAGGCCGGGTCTTCGGCACCTTCCAACGCCGCCTCCGCCGCACCCTGCGCTGCTCCGGCGTCTTCGGCCGGGCGCGCGGTCGGCTCGGATCGGTCGGGGTCGCCGGTTTCGTTCAAGCGGAAGAAGGTCATGGCGTCCGCGAGCTGGCCCGCCTCGTTGCTGAGGTCGCTGGCCGTCGCGGCCATCTGACCGGCGGCGCCGGCATTGGCCTGCGTCACCTGATCGAGCTGCGTGATGGCGCGCGCGATCTGCTCGATGCCGATCGACTGTTCGTGGCAGGCCGACGAGATTTCCGACACGAGGTCGGCGGTGCGGTTGATCTCGGGCAGAAGCTCGCCGAGGCGGGCCCCCGCCCCTTGCGCGACGCCCAAGGTCTCGACGGAAATCTTCGCGATGCCGGCGGCGGCGATCTGGCTGCGTTCGGCGAGCTTGCGCACCTCCGAAGCCACGACCGCGAAGCCCTTACCGTTCGTCCCGGCGCGGGCCGCCTCGATGGCGGCATTCAGCGCCAGGAGGTCGGTCTGACGCGCGATCTCCTGCACCTCCCGCACCGCCGATGCGATGGTCTTCATCGCCTCGACGGACTGCGAGACCGCCTCGTCGGTGGACACGGCGTGTTCGCGCACCCGCCGCGCGATCGTCTCCGTCACCGCCGCGTTGTCGGCGTTCTGACGGATATTGGCCGTCATTTCCTCGATCGCGGCCGAGGCCTCCTCGGACGCGGCGGCCTGACGCGCGGAGCCGGCGGACAGCGCCTCGGCCGTTTCGGTCGAGCGGTTGGAGCCGGCTGCGACGGAGGCGGACGATGCGCGAACGCCCGCCACGATATCGGCGAGCTTCGCGGTCATGCCGGCCATGGCCTTTTGCAGATCGGCGATCTCGTCCCCGCCCCTCGGCTCGACCCGCTGCGTCAGGTCGCCCGCGCCCACCGCATCGACGAGGCGCAAGGAGCGGCGCAGGCGCAGGGCGATGGAGCGGGTGAGCCAAATCAGGGTGCCGGTGCCGAACAGAAGCGCCGCGCCGACCAGCACGGCCAGCAGCGCCCGCATCCGGTGATAGGAGGCCTCCGCCTCGGCCTTGAAGCCCTCGGCGGCTTGCTGCGCCTCACGAGTCAACGCGTCGAGCCGGGTCTGGACGCGCTCGGCGGCCGGGCGCTGCACCGTGTCGAGATAGTGCGTCGCTTCCGTCGCGCGCGCCCTCATCCCCTCGTCAACGAGCGGCTGCATCTGGGCGAGAGACTGGTTCCAGCTTTCCCCGATCTGGCCGATCAGACGCTCGGTGCCGATCGGAGCAGCGCTCTTGAGATCGTCGAACTTGCGGGTGGCGAGCTTCTTCAAACTCTCGAACCGCTTGAACGCGGCCTGCCGCGTGTCGGCATCGGCCGTGGCCAGGACATCCACCAGGGAAAGCCGGGTCTCGAACATGTTGGTTTCGATGTCGGAAAGGCTCAGGCGCGCGGCGAAGCTCGCGTCGCCTTGGCCCGTGAGCTGGCTGCGCAACATGCGCAGCTTGCCGGTCAGCTCCCTTTCGATCGGCACCAGCGCCTGACGCGCGTGGGCGACGGCCCAGAGGTCGGTCACCTCCGCAAAACGGAAGGCTTCGTCGGAGACCGGGCGCAGGGTCCGCACGAGGTCGGCGAGATCCCCGCCGCCCGAGCCCGCCTCGCCGGACTTGGCGGCTTCGTAGCGCGCCAGCTGCGCCTCGAGCGAGGCCCAGGCCGCCTCGTAGTCGGCGCTCATCTCCCCCGTCTGGTCCGAGGAATAGGCGGCGCGGACGATGCGATGGATGCGCTCCAGATCGGCGGAAATTCCGACCGTCGCCTGCACCATTTCGAAGGGTCGGCGGGTGAACTCCGCCATGGTGCGGCTGCTCTGGTCGAGCGAGGTCACGCTCAACAGACCGACCCCGCCTGTCAGAAGAAGAAGAGTGCCGAACGTCGCGGCGAGCTTGGTGCCAATGGTCAGCTTCATGCGGATTTCCATCGTCTCGGACGGCCCCACGGGCTGGTGCCCCGTTGGGATTCGCATGGTGTCTGCTCCCGAAGACTTATCGCGGGATAAAAGCCTTCACCGCATTTGTCGGCATCAATCCAGATGAAATAGCGTGAAACACGTCCGCGCTTCGCGAAATCCCGACGCTTCAATGCCTTGCGTAGCGGGGCGCTGTCATGAAAGTTTAATCATGAAATCTCGGCGGCTTGGTGCCTTTTCAGGCCAAAGCGTCGCCCAAGCGGGTGTCGAACCGGAACAGTTGCACATAACGACACACAGACGTAGCGAGCCTACTCCGCGCGAAACCGTCCGAGCAGGTTGAGCCCGGCGACGCAGAAGAAGGTCATGACCCAGAGCGTGTTGGCCCGCTCGAAAAAGAAGCTTTCCAAGAGCGCGTTGAGCAGCAGGAACAGGAGCGACATCAGGAAGAAGTCGGCGAGCCGTGTGCTTTCGCGCCCCGGGCCGACGCCGAGGTAGGAGCGCATCGGCGCCCCGACCAGCACCCAGAGGGCGAGCACGAGGCCGGGCCAGCCGATCGACAGCGCGAGGTCGAGATAGCCCTGGTGCGCGTTCACCGCGCCGCGCGGGTCCCAGGCGAATTCCATCGGCACTTCGTGCTGCACCAGATTGACCGGCGTCCAGAAGGCGCCGAACCCGTAGCCCGTCCAGCCATGGCTGGCCAAGGCATCGAGGGCGAAGCGCCAGAGTTCGAGGCGGCCGGTGAAGCTGGTACCCGGCGCCACCATTTGAACCACGTCGTGCGACCAGGAAAAGATCACCGTTCCGACCGTGAACGCGGCTGCGCCCAGGAGCGCTGCGAGCGAGAGGAGGACAGGCGCGGCGCGCTGACGCAGGACATGCGCCGACATGACGATGGCGAACACGATGCCCGTGAGCCCGAGCGAGGTCTTGGACCCCGTGCGCAGAATGAACAGCGCGGAGAGAACCGCGATCAGCGCGCCGATCGTATGATTGCCCATGCGAAACATGTAGATGCCGGCGAAGAAATACACCGCCATGGCCGCGCCGGCGACGTTCTTGTGGCTGTAGACGCCGCGCCAGAGCCCGTCGTGCACATCGCCGACATGGCGCCCGAGGCTCGGCCAGACCACGACGCCGAGATAGGAAAGACCCAGGACCACCAGCACCGAGACGCCCAGCGCGATGCGGAGGGAGCGCCCGTCCGGCGGCAGGCAGAGCGCGCCCGTCGCCGCGATCATGGAAATCGTGGCGAAGACGACGCCGCGCAGCGTGTCCGGCGGATCGGCGGTCTGGAAGGCGGAGAAGGCGAACCAGGCCACCAGCAGGACCCAGCTCGGGCGCAGGAGCGACCGCACCACCCGGCGCTCGGTGAACACGAGATGCCCCACCAGTGCGACCACGGCAAGGAGCCCATAGCCCAGCTGGTTGAAGACGTTGCCGCCCGTGTCGCCGGTATAGATGGAGGCGAAGGGGGTCAGGCTGACGAAGCCGACCGTGAGGATCAGGGTCGCCAGAAGCGTGCGCAGCGCATAGACGGCTTCGACCGAAGCCTGCGAGCGCGGCCCGGCCGGAACGGCAAGCTCGCTCATGCCGCGCCTCGCGCGGCCCGCGCCGGCCCAATCCACACCGCGAACGAAGACACTTCGAAAAACCTCTTGCGCGACGGCCCGGCCCGATCGCCGATCTTCGCGCATGAGGGTTAACGCCGCCTCACCGGAGCCTAACCGATGAAGCGGCGTTCGTGAGATCGACCCGGGCCTCGGACGACCCGAGGCCGGGGCGCGGGACGATCAGTCCTTGGCGCGCTCGACATAGGAGCCGTCGGCGGTCATGACGACGATGCGCGTGCCCGTCGCAATATGCGGGGGAACGAGCGTACGCACGCCGTTGGAGAGAACGGCCGGCTTGTAGGACGAGGAGGCCGTCTGGCCCTTGGTGGTCGGCTCGGTCTCGACCACTTCGTAGATCGCGCGCTGCGGCAGCTCGATCGAGATGGCGCTGCCGTCATAGACGGACAGCTGAACGGTCATATTTTCCTGGAGATAGGGCGCGGCGTCGCCGATGACGGATTCGGGCACCGTCAGCTGGTCGAAGGATTGCGGGTTCATGAAGTGGAAGCCGTCGCCGTCCGAGTAGAGGAACGTGTGGTCGCTTTCCTCCACGAAGGCGCGCTCGACCTGCTCGGTCGTGCGGTAGCGCTCGGAAACCTTGGTGCCGTCCGAGATGCGGCGCATGTCGAGCTGGGTGACCGGGGTGCCCTTGCCAGGATGGATGTTCTCGGCAAAGAGAATGACATAGAGCTTGCCGTCTTCGCGTTCGACGACGTTCCCCTTGCGGAGCGAGCTGGCGATCACCTTCACGGGTGGTGTTCCTTCGTATGGCTTTGGTTGGGAGCGCCGTAACGCATCTTCGCCCCATCCGCCAGCCGCCATCGCCTTTTCGAGTTCCGAGCCGCCATGACCGACCGATCGCCCTGGTGGGCGCCCCATGTCCATGCCGACCGCCGTCCGCGCCTTCTGCAGCGGGGCCGGATCAAGGCTGCGATCCGCCGCCATTTCGAGGACGACGGCTTCGTGGAGGTGGAGACCGCCGCGCTTCAGGTCTCGCCCGGCAACGAGGCGCATCTCTCCGCCTTCGCCACCGAGATGCTGCGCATCGACGGCGCGCGCCAGCCGCTCTACCTCCACACCTCGCCCGAATTTGCCTGCAAGAAGCTTTTGGCCGCCGGCGAAACGCGGCTCTTCACCTTCGCCCCGGTCTATCGCAACCGGGAGCGCGGCGCCCTCCATTCGCCCGAATTCTCGATGCTCGAATGGTATCGCGCCGGCCAAAGCTACGAGAGCCTGATCGCGGACTGCGCCGCGCTCCTGCGCCTTGCCGCGCAAACCGCCGGCACGACGCAGTTCGCGTTCCGGGGGCGCACGGCCGATCCCTTTGCCGAGCCCGAACGGCTGAGCGTGTCAGAGGCATTTCGCCGTTTCGTCGGCTTCGACATTCTGGACACGGTGGATGAGGCCGGCGCCACGGATCGCGGCGTGTTGGCGGAGGCCATGCGCCAAGCGGGCCTGCGCGCGACGGCCGATGACAGTTGGGCCGATCTGTTCAGCCGCGCCCTGGTGGAGCGGGTCGAGCCAGCGATCGGCAACGGCCGCGCGACGATCCTCGACGAATATCCCGTGGCGGAAGCCGCCCTCGCCCGGCGCTCGCCGCGCGATCCGCGCGTGGCCGAGCGTTTCGAGCTTTATGCCTGCGGCGTGGAACTCGCCAACGCCTTCGGCGAGCTGACGGACGCCGCCGAGCAGCGGCGCCGGCTTCTGGCCGAGATGGACGAGAAACAGCGCGTCTATGGCGAGCGCTATCCGCTGGACGAAGATTTCCTCGCGGCGCTCGCCGTCATGCCCGAGGCGAGCGGCATCGCGCTCGGCTTCGACCGGCTGGCCATGCTGGCGCTGGGAGCCGCCCAAGTCGATGACGTGATCTGGACGCCGGTCGCGGAGTTCGGCGCGTGAGTCGGATTCTACGCTCGGCCGAGGCGCTGGTGGAGGCAGGCCTCGCGCCGGCTGAGCGGCTGGACGCCCTGTCCGCCGTCGCGGCGCGCTATGCCGTTTCGGTGACGGCCGACATGGCCGCTTTGATCGAGGCGCCGGGCGATCCGATCGCCCGCCAGTTCCTGCCCGACGAGGCCGAGCTGGTGCAGACGCCAGAGGAAGCGGCCGATCCGATCGGCGACGCGGCGCATTCGCCCGTTCCCGGCATCGTGCATCGCTATCCCGACCGGGTGCTCCTGAAGCCGCTGCATGTCTGCCCGGTTTATTGCCGCTTCTGCTTCCGGCGCGAGATGGTCGGCCCCGAAGGGCTCGGCACCTTGTCGGAGGCCGAGCTCGACGCCGCCTTCGCCTATGTCGCGAGCCGGCCCGAGATCTGGGAAGTGGTGGTGACGGGCGGCGATCCCTTCGCGCTGTCGCCGCGTCGCCTCGCCCATCTCGCCGAGCGGCTGGGTGCGATCGCGCATGTGAAGGTCCTGCGGTTTCACACGCGGGTTCCCGTGGTGGAGCCGGCGCGCGTCTCGCCCGAACTCGTCGCGGCGCTGAAGCGTTTCGGGGGCGCGGTCTTCGTCGCGCTTCACGCCAACCATGCCAGCGAGTTCACCCCCGCTGCCTGCGAGGCCGTGGCGCGTCTGGTGGATGCCGGCATTCCGTTGGTCAGTCAGAGCGTGCTCCTGCGCGGCGTCAACGACGACCCCGACGCCCTCGCCCTCCTGATGCGCCGCTTCGTGGAGAACCGCATCAAGCCCTACTATCTCCACCAAGGGGACCTCGCGCCGGGCACAGGCCATCTGCGCACAGGCCTTGCCGAGGGACAGGCGCTCATGCGCTCCTTGCGCGGGCGCATCTCGGGCCTTTGCCAGCCGACCTACGTGCTCGACATTCCCGGCGGCCACGGCAAGGTGCCGGTCGGCCCATCCTATCTCACTGAGGCGCCGGGCGGCTGGCGGGTGGAGGACCCGTCGGGTCTCTTCCACCCCTACCCTCCCACACCAGTCAAGGCGGACTGACCCGTTTCGCCGCAGCGCCTTGCGAGGGCGGCCCTCGCTTGCCAAGTTCGGCCCATGCGCGCACCCGAGCCCACAAGCTGCTGGCTCTGCGCCCGGCCGCTCGGCCGGCGCGTCGAGTGGCACCATCCCCGCCCCAAGAGCCGGGGCGGGCGCGAGACCGTGCCGGTTCATCCGATCTGCCACCGCACCATCCATGCCAATTTCACCAATGTCGAACTGGCGCGACTGGAGGCGGAGGGCGTGCCGCTGGCGAGCCATCCCAAGCTCGAGCGCTTCCTCGGCTGGATCGGCCGCAAGCCGCCCGATTTCCACGCGCCGACACGCTGACGCGCAATACGGCCGAGTCGGTTTGGCGCTTGCGCTCCCCCGTTCCAAGGCAAGTCTCGGCCCGGCGTTTTCCAACGTTTTAACCGTCGCCGCATTGCGATTTAGCCGGGGAAATCCAGGGGCGGGCAAGCCACCTGAGGGCGGCTCCATGCGATGGTCTCCACCATCAGAATCGGAGATCGAGCCATGGCGAATCCCGCCCTTCAGACCCCGGACGACCTCGACCGCACGATCGAACAGGCACTTGCCGAAGTCGACGGCGATACGCTTCAGGCGCTTCGCAATCTCGTGCGCCGCCAGCGCGAGCTGGAATTGGAACTGAGCCGCACGGTTTCGGCCGGCTATGTCCGCCGCCGCCCGGCGGCTTGAGAGCACCTGACAACAATCTTGTAGGGTCAGGGGTCTCAGTCTTTTCGTCGTGGACTTCGTCGCGAATGCTTCGCTCTGCCGTAGGCATCACTCAAGCTTCGCTCCTCGTCCTCGACGCAAATCCCTCGACCATCCTCCGCCCAAAAATCTTGTTGGCTGCTCTCAACCTCCATCCACCCCGCCGAGGGGCGCCGGGCGCCCTTCGGCCCGATCGAGCCGCGCTGTTCAAACCGGGGTGAGGCGCCTAAGAGGCGACAAGCGCAACCCGCTCTTCGGGTTTCGGGACGCTCGCAAAGGCTGGCCATGGACACGCCTCTCCTTCCGCTTCGGCATTTTCTTCTCGGCCTCGCGGTGGTCGCGATCTGGGGCACGAATTTCGTCGTGATCCATGTCGGGCTGCAGCATCTGCCGCCGCTCCTCTTCGCCGCCCTGCGCTTTCTCTTCGCCGCTTTTCCGCTCGTGTTCTTCCTCCCGCGCCCGCCCGTGCCCTGGCTGCATCTGGCGGCCTATGGCGTGTTGATCGGGGCCGGCCAGTTCGGGCTTCTCTTCGTCGCGATGCGCAGCGAGATCTCGCCCGGCCTTGCCTCGCTGGTGGTGCAGGCGCAGGTCTTCTTCACCATCGGTCTCGCCATGCGCCTGTCGGGCGAAACCGTGCGGCCCTACCAGGGCGTCGCGCTGCTCCTGGGCATTGCCGGCCTCGGGGTGATCCTCACGCGTACGGACGGCTCGACCACGCCGCTCGGCCTCGTGCTGGTGCTGCTGGCCGCCCTGTCCTGGTCCGGCGGCAACATCGTCGCGCGCGCCAGCGGGGTGACGAACATGCTGCCCTATGTCGTCTGGGCGAGCCTCTTTTCCGCCCCGCCCCTCTTCGCCCTTTCCTTCGTGTTGGAAGGCTGGCCCGCGATGCGCCGGGGGCTGGCGGCGGCCGATGGCGTCACCTGGGCCGCCGTGCTCTGGCAGACGATCGGCAACACGATGTTCGGTTATGCCGCCTGGGGCTGGCTCCTGGCGCGCCACCCTGCCGCGCTGGTCACGCCGCTGGCGCTGCTGGTGCCGCTCTTCGGCATGGGCGCCTCGGCGCTCTGGCTCGGCGAATCCCTGCCACCCTGGAAGATCGCAGCCGCCCTGCTCGTCATGAGCGGTCTGGTGATCGGCCTGCTTTATCCCCGCTGGAAGTCGGCTCGCGCCTGACACCACGAGGCTCGCGGACACTTTCGCCGCCCTTGCGCGTTGAGACCGGACAGACGGTCAGCAAGGCAGTAAGCATCATGAGCGACGAACCCAAACGCGTGTCGATCTCCGACGGCCCGAACAGCCGGCCCAGCGACACCAGCATCGCCCAAAGCGCGGGCGGGCTGCCCGACGACACGGGCCGCCCGATCCCCCTCAGTGAGGCCGAGGAGCGGCGCATGGCGGAAAAGCTGGTGGGAAAGGACGAGGACGCCGAGCCGGAGGCTCATCCGTCCTGATCGCCGGGAGCCGAAAAGCCTGCGCTTCAAACTCTTTGAGTCGTGAAAAAGATGGGAAGGGACGGAACCCCGGAGGTCTCGTCCCGTTTGGTCGGGCGAGCCGTCATGGCGCGCCCGTGTCGAAGCCTCAGCCGACCATTCGCAGGATGAACTGAGGCAGCGGCGGGAAGGCGAGACATGCGGCGGCGAAGATTCCGGCGGCCGTCAGGGCGAGAGCGGTCATGTCGACGACAAAGGTCATCACGCGATCAAGAAGCATGGTGGTCCATTCCTAGCTGGCGGACCCAAAATTCGGCCGATTCGGTTTAGGAGTGGTTAGGATCGTTGGCGGAAATCCGACATTGTTCCCCCTGTGTTCTCTGCGCCACAAGTCCCGCTCAAGCTCCAGAAATCCTTGGCGTCCAGGCGTTCGACGAGGAGATGGGCGCCCAAAGAGAGCGGACCGCGCCCCAGTCCACACGTGTCTTGGAAAGCGCTTCGGTAGGATATAAAATAAAATGGTCCCGCCGCTTGAAAAGCAGGGGACTGGTCCTCATAGTAATCGCATCGAACGATGGCCGGAAAGTTTGTCCCCGCGCTGCGGCCCAGCGCAAGACCAATCCATTTCTTCGCAGACTTCGATGCAGACGGGTGCATTTCCTGCGCCTTGAACGAACACGCCGATATAGAAAGGTATCCCATGGCTACGGGAACCGTGAAATGGTTTAATACGGACAAGGGTTACGGCTTCATCGCCCCGGACAACGGCGGTCAAGACGCATTCGTCCACATCAGCGCCGTTCAGCGCGCTGGTCTGCAGACCCTGCAGGACGGCCAGAAGGTCAGCTTCGAACTCGTCGCGGACCGTCGCACCGGCAAGATGTCGGCCGACAGCCTCAAGGCGATCTAAATCGCTTCAGGCGTCTATCCAGGTTTCGGCAAGCCGAACCGGATACCCAAGATCATCGCATCCCTCCCGCCGACCACGGATGTACTGGCGGCAGGAGGGGAGTGATAAGGCGGGTCGATCGCAAGATCCTCGCCCCCTGCGAACCCTGCGCTCACGCGAGCCGCAGGGTTTTGCTTTTTGGGCTCTCTGTTCGTGTCGGCGCCTTGATCGCGGCCCATAGCCTGCGCCCGTCGCAGCGCTTCCAGCAGCCCCAGCCTTGCGCGAGAAAGCGAGCCGACGCCGCTCCGCTTCCAATAGGCCACTTCCCGTCGCACGACTTCGAACCGCTGCTTGCCCCTTCACCAGCTTGTCGAAAACACGGCATGTCGGCGCGCCGGGGTTAACATCTTCGTGAGCTCAGACCGCAGAGGCTCACCCTTCGGTCTGGATTGCAGGAGCTAAAGCACGCCGATCCCGGCTGAAATGACATGGGATCGCGCCTCCGAGCCCGGTTCCGCCGCCTTTTCCGTTCTTCGCCGAGCCTCCTTCGCGGCAATCCGTCGATGTCGGCCCGTGGCTGGACAAGCGCATTTGCTTGCCGTCCACTTGGCGCAACGCCGCTCGGCGGAATCGACATTTCTGGGAGGAAACATGTCGTTCTCATTCAAGGGGCTCCTGGCCTCGATCGCTCTCGCGTCCACGATCGCCCTGCCGGCCGGAGCTCAAGGTTCCTATCCCCAGCAGCCCATCACGATCATCGTCCCCTTCTCCGCCGGCGGGCCGACCGACACGGTGACACGCCTCGTCGCGCAGTCCATGTCGGCCGATCTCGGCCAGCAGGTTCTGGTGCAGAATGTCGGCGGCGCCGGCGGCACGCTGGGCGCGGGCCAAGTCGCCAAGGCCAAGCCGGACGGCTACACGCTGCTGCTCCATCATATCGGCATGTCCACCGCGCCGACGCTCTATCGCAATCTCGGCTTCGACCCGCTGAAGGACTTCGCTCCCATCGGGCTCGTCACCTCCGTGCCGATGACCGTGGTGGCGCGCAAGGATTTCGCGCCCGCTAACGCCGCCGACCTCGTGGCCTATCTCAAGGAAAACGGCACCAACACAACTTACGCCAATGCCGGCATCGGCTCGGCCTCGCATCTCTGCGGCATGCTGCTGCAGGAAACGCTCGGCGTGCAGATGGTGACGGTGCCCTACCAGGGCGCCGCGCCCGCCATGACCGATATCGTGGGCGGGCAGGTCGATCTCCTGTGCGACCAGACCACCAACACGACCAACCAGATCAAGGCCGGCGAAGTGAAGGCCTATGCCGTGACCTCGCCCGAGCGCCTGGCCTCGCTGCCCGACCTGCCCACCACCAAGGAATCGGGACTGGACAAGCTCGATATCGGCGTCTGGCACGGGCTCTATGCGCCGGCCGGCGTCGATCCCGCTATCGTCGCGCGCCTGGAAGCCTCGTTGAAGAAGGCGCTGGAGAACGAGACGGTGAAGGCGCGCTTCGCCGAACTCGGCACCGCGCCCGTCCCGGCGGACCAGGCGACGCCCGAGGCGCTGAAGGCCGAGCTCACCTCCCAGATTCAGCTGTGGAAGCCGATCATCGAGGCCGCAGGCATCTACGCCAACTGACGCTCGCAAGCCGCTCGATGGGTGGGCCTCGGGGCTCGCCCTTCGAGCGGCCGGCCGGCATGGCCCTCCGACTTCGGCCCCTATGGGATCGAGGCCGGAAGACCCGCACCTTCGCCTTTGCCACGCCACGGTCGATCCATCGCAAAGGTCGGAGCCGATCCCTCGGCTCTCCCTGCCCGCCCAATCGCGGCGCGGCCAACGCCGATCCACACGCCTCTTCGCCCTCGCAAAAAGGGAAGCCGCCTCCGATGCAGACGAGCGCCGACATCCGCTCCCGCCGCGATCTCTTCGCCGCCGCGATCTTCGTCACGGTCGCCCTCGCCTTCGCGCTGGAAGCCTGGACCTATCCGATGGGCACGGCGCTGCGCATGGGGCCGGGCTTCATTCCGCTGCTCCTGGCCATCCTCCTGGCCATCCTCGGCCTCGTGATCGGCATCACCAGCCTGCGCAAGCACGAGCGCGTTGAGCGCACGCCCATTCCCTGGAAGGGCATCGCCCTCGTGTCGCTGGCGCTGGTCGTGTTCGGGGAGTTCGGCGCGGCGCTCGGCCTTGTGCCCGTGGTCTTCGTCGGCACGGCGATCGTCGCGCTGGCCTCCGCGCGCAACACGCCGGTCTCGGCGCTCGCCATCGCGGGCGCGATGAGCCTTCTGTGCTGGGTCGTGTTCAAGATCGGGCTCGGCATCACCCTGCCGACCTTCGGTCCCCTCTTTTACTGACGAGGCCAGCGCATGGAGCTTCTGTCCAATCTCGCACTCGGCTTCGAGACGGCGCTGACCCTCACCAACATCTTCTGGTGTTTCGTCGGCGTGCTGCTCGGCACGCTGGTCGGCGTCCTGCCCGGCATCGGGCCGACGGCGACGATCGCCATGCTCCTGCCGATCACCTTCACCTTCTCGCCCGTCACCGCGCTGATCATGCTATCCGGCATCTATTACGGCGCGCAGTATGGCGGCTCGACCACGGCGATCCTGATCAACCTGCCGGGCGAAAGCTCCTCGGCCGTCACCGCCATCGACGGCTACCAGATGGCGCGCCAGGGGCGGGCGGGCGCAGCGCTCGCCACCGCCGCGCTCGGCTCCTTCTTCGCCGGCTCGGTGGCG
>NZ_BBWL01000021.1:0-3555 GCF_001463785.1 Aureimonas sp. AU40 | reverse complement strand
GCTTCTGGCCGTCGCCGCCCCGCCGCTGTCGCGCGTCGCGCTGAAGTTCGGCGCGCCGGAATATTTCGCGCTGATCGTGCTCGGGCTCCTCGTCTCGATCTCGCTCGCCCACGGCTCGGTCATCAAGGCGCTCGCCATGATCGTGCTCGGCCTCCTGCTCGGCACGGTCGGCCAGGACATCTACACCGGCACGCCGCGCTTCACGCTCGGCCAGCTCGAACTCTACCAGGGCATCAACTTCGTCTCGATCGCCGTCGGCGTCTTCGGCGTCGCCGAGATCTTCCGCAATCTGGAGAACGAGACGACGCGCGAGGTCGGCGTAAAGAAGGTCTCCGGCCTCTGGCTGACGAAGGCGGACTTCAAACGCATCGCCGCGCCCGTTGTGCGCGGCACCGTGCTGGGCTCGCTGCTGGGCGTCTTGCCGGGCGGCGGGCACGTCCTTTCCTCCTTCGCTTCCTATTCGCTGGAAAAGAACTTCGCCAAGGACAAGTCGGAATTCGGCCATGGCGCGATCGAGGGCGTGGCCGGGCCGGAAAGCGCCAACAACGCCGCCGCCCAGACCTCGTTCATCCCACTCCTGACGCTCGGCATTCCAGCCCATCCCGTGATGGCGCTGATCGTCGGAGCCTTCATCCTCCAGGGCATCACGCCGGGGCCGAACGTCATCAACACCCAGCCCGCGCTCTTCTGGGGCATCATCGCCTCAATGTGGATCGGCAATGTCCTTCTCGTCATCCTCAATCTGCCGCTGATCGGCTTGTGGGTGAAGATGCTGACCATTCCCTATCGCGTCCTGTTTCCCGCCATCGTCCTCTTCGCGGCGATCGGCTGCTATTCCATCAACAACAACCCGTTCGACGTCTATGCCATCGGCGTCTTCGGAATCCTCGGCTATGTCCTCATTCGCCTCGGCTGCGAGCCGGCGCCGCTTCTGCTCGGCTTCGTGCTCGGCCCGCTTTTGGAGGAGCATCTGCGCCGCGCCATGATCATCTCGCGCGGCGACCCCACGGTCTTCGTCTCGCGCCCCATTTCGGCGACGCTCCTGGCGCTGGGTCTGGCCGCCGTCATCGTGGCGCTGCTCCCCGCCATCCGTGCCAAGCGCAAGGAAGTGTTCGTCGAGGACGATTGAGCGTTGGGCCTGAAACGGCAGCCCGCCGCAGCGCAAAAGAAGCAGGCGGGCGCCGACGCGTTCGGCTAGATTGCGCTCGACTCATCCCGCCTGGAGCCCCTCATGTCGGACACGCACAGCATCGGCACGCCCTCCCTTTCCGTCTCGATCAAGGCCGAGGGGGCGGAACTGATCTCGCTGCGGGACGGAGCCGGCGAGGAGCTTCTTTGGCAGGCCGGGCCTGAATGGCCGCGCCATGCGCCGGTGCTCTTCCCGATCGTCGGCCGCCTGCCGGGCGACGCGTTGGAGGTTGGCGGGCAGAGCTACGCGATGACCCAGCATGGCTTTGCCCGCGACAGCCTTTTCGAATGGCGCGAGCGGAGCGAAACCCGCGCCCGGCTGGTGCTAAGGGATAGCGAGGCGACACGAGCGCGCTACCCCTTCGCCTTCGAGCTGGAGCTTCTCTACGAGGTGGCGGACCGGACGCTCGATGTGACGACGCGGGTGCGCAACACGGGCGACGTGCCCCTCCCCTTCGCGGTGGGCGCCCATCCCGCTTTTCGCTGGCCCCTCGTGCCGGGCCTTCCCAAGGAACGCCATGTTCTGCGCTTCGAGGGCGCGGCGCCCAGCAAGGCCACGGCGCTGGAGGGCGGCTTCCTGTCGGGCGAGCGGGACGTGCCCGTGGAGAAGGATGCGCTCGCCCTCTCGGAGGCGCTGTTCAGCGGCGACGCGCTGGTGTTCGGTGGCATCGGCGAGGGCGCCGTCCGCTTCGAGGCATTGGGTGAAGGCGGCCCGGAACGCGCCCTGCGCGTCGCCTGGAAGGGCTACCACGATCTCGGCGTCTGGTCGAAGCCGCAGGGCGCGCCGTTCCTCTGCATCGAGCCCTGGTTCGGCACCACGCCGCCGCTCGGCTGGAATGGCGACTTCACGCAAAAACCCGGCAACGCCACGCTGCCGGCGGGCGAGTCGCGCGACTATGTCTGGTCGGTGAGCGTCTAGAGCATTTTCAGGCAAGGCGAGACGATCGAAAACATAAGGCATTCCGGTGAATTCTGACTCACGGGAAATGCTTTAGACGTCCGCGAAAGATCGGGCTAACCACATCACAAGGCTCTTCCTCGGAACGCCACCTG
Source organism: Aureimonas sp. AU40 (assembly GCF_001463785.1). Taxonomy (NCBI): domain Bacteria; kingdom Pseudomonadati; phylum Pseudomonadota; class Alphaproteobacteria; order Hyphomicrobiales; family Aurantimonadaceae; genus Aureimonas; species Aureimonas sp. AU40. The sequence continues at coordinate 1,314 of NZ_BBWL01000021.1, read as the reverse complement.
AAGGCGAGCATCACACGCTGTTTTAATGTTCGCAGGCGACACCATTTCGCAGTGCAACATGTGGGGCCGCAGAGATGCTACGTCGCCTGAGAGTGGGTCTGAAAGCCAAGATCATCGGAGGAATCGGACTGGGGCTCGCCATCGGCCTTCTGCCGATGGGAGGCTTCCTGGCCTACCAGACGCAGCAGCACTCCGATGAGGCCGCCGAACAGCTCATGTCGAGCGAGGCCGGCCGCGCCGCCGAATTCGTCAAAGGCGCGCTGGCGGAAATCTCCGCCACGGCTCGCCTTACGGCAGCCAATGTCGGCGAGCGGCATGCTCGGATCGACCTGACCCGCAAGGACATGGTCGAAACCCTGCGGGTCGATCTGGACTCGTCGCCCATGGCCTTCGGCGCCTGGTTCCTGGAAGCGCCCAAAGCATTCGATGGCCAGCAGGACGAGGTGAAGAACAACACGCCGCAGGGCGCCAACAAGAACGGTTTGTTCTCCCCCTGGTGGCACCGGGTCGCCGGCGACGGGGTCACCTTCCAGACCTTCGACGAGGACTACAAGGCGCCCTGGTGGACCCTGGCCGCCGAAACCGGCAAGAGCGCCGTCACGCCGCCCTATGTCGAAACATCGTCCGGCATGAACAGCCTGCTGACCAGCGTGACGCAACCGGTCTACTCCGCCGGTCAGTTCATCGGCGTGCTCGGAATCGACATGACGCTGAACCAGCTCGGCCAGCATCTCCACGCGATCAAGCCCTTCGGCACCGGCAATCTCAAGCTCCTGTCGAAGGAAGGGCTCTGGCTCTACCATCCCGACCCCAAGCGCTTGGCCAGCCCCTATCTCAACACGTCCGGGAAAGCTGAACTGGCGGCGACCATGGCGGACAAGCAGCCGCGCGTGGTGCCTGGGATCGTCGATCTCGACGGCAACATCATCCGGCGAATGTTTTATGCGTTCGATGTCCCGTCCTTGAACACGACGTGGATTGCGGTGGTGGACGTGCCGGAAGTGACCTTGGCTCAGCCGATGATGGAGCAGTTTCGCACATTGGCGATCGGCTTCGCGCTGGCGCTTCTGGTGATTCTGATCGCGGTCTGGCTGACGAGCAATTTCGCCATCGTTCGCCCGCTGCGCCGCTCCGTCGAGCTGGCGCGCTTGATCGGCTCGGGGGATCTCACCCACACGATCCGGGTCAAGGGCTCGGACGAGATCGCCGAACTCCAGCGCGCCATGGGCGACATGACCACCAAACTGTCCGAGATCGTCTCGGGCGTGCGCGCCTCCTCCTCGCTGGTCGCTGCCGGCTCGGCCCGCTCGGCCG
>NZ_BBWL01000020.1:0-26498 GCF_001463785.1 Aureimonas sp. AU40 | reverse complement strand
TGCCGAGAAGATCGCCGTGGTGCAGGAGATCGCCCGGCAGACCGACCTCTTGGCCCTGAACGCGGCGATCGAAGCCGCCCGCGCCGGCCAGCACGGCAAGGGGTTTGCGGTGGTCGCCTCGGAAGTGCGCAAGCTCGCCGAACGCTCTCAGGCGGCGGCGGCCGAGATCGGCGACTTGTCCTCGCGCACGCTGGTCGTGGCGGAAGATGCGGGGGCGCGGTTGGAGCGCTTGGTTCCGGACATCCGCAAGACGGCGGAGCTGGTGTCTGAGATTTCGGCGGCGTGCCGGGAGCAGTCGATCGGCATCGAGCAGATCAACCAGGCGATCGGGCAGCTGGATCAGGTGACGCAGTCGAACGCCGGGGCGGCCAACGAGATGGCGGCCACCGCCGACCAGCTGTCCACCGAGGCGGGCCGGCTGGAGGAGCGGGCGGGCTACTTCCGCATGACCGACGCCGAGCGCGAGCGCCTGCTGCAGGACGAAGCGGTGGAGATCGAGGCGACCAATCGGCAGGCGGAGCGGCAGAAGACGCGCGCTGCCAAGGCCGAGACGGGTTTCGAGACCGCTGTGACGCCGTCTCCCCGCACTGCAGCGCCCAAACTCTCCGCTGCCAAACTTTCTCCGGTCAAGGCCGGCGGCCCTCCCGGCGCGCCGAAGCCGGCCGCACGCAACAGCGCCAAGGCGCCGGTGGCCATGGCGGCGGGCAAGGAGGAAGGCTTGTTCGAAGGCGCGGGCGAGAATCCTGTCCATAGCCTTCAGGCCCAGGCGGCCAGCGCGCTGGCACGCCCGGCGACCGCTGCGGCAAAGGGCGGGTTCTCGCTGGATCTCGGCGGCGACGACAGTTTCGAGCGCATGAGCCGCTAAGCCGAAACCGAATTTCTTCCCCGTTCCGACATTCGAAAGGCCCGTGCAATCCGCGCGGGCCTTTCGCTTTTGCCGGAAGGATGCCAAGGCGAATTTCGGGCGGCAGGCGCGAGCGGACCTTTTCGGCGCCACAGTGCTGTGTTCGACGCTCCGGGTTGGAGCATCTCCGAGAGCAAGGCGGGCACGCCCTGCCCTCGAAGATTGCGGCAAAATCAGAACTCTCGAGCCTTTCGGTGAATTCGACTTCGCCGGGAAGGCTCCGGGGACTTGGCGAGAGGGCACGGGCTTCGGCCCGTCTGCGGTGGTGATGGGTTTCTTGCGTCGTTTTTGTCTGATCCTTCCGCTTCTCTGCCTGCTCCTCGCGCCGGCGGCGATGGCGCAGACCCCGATCGCGGCCGGGGCCACGAGCGCCCAGATCATTGCCGATCTCGACAGCAAGAGCGCGGACTACGACGCCGCCAAGGCGGGAATGGGCCAGGCCCAGAAGAGCGAGGACCGCGCAGCCTTGCGCGAGCGCGTGCTTGCCATCCAGGGCTCGGCCGAGCAGACGGTGACGGCGCTCGCTCCCATGCTAGAGGCGATGGACAAGCGCATCGGCGATCTCGGCGAAGCCAGCGAGACCGAAGCGCCCGACATCAAGACGCAGCGCGAGGCGCTGAACAAGGAGCGCACCGATCTTGACTCCGCGATCAAGCGCGCCCGCCTTCTGGCCACCAACGCGCGCGACACGGTGGAGACGATCAACCGGATGCTGGCCGAAGAGTTCAACCGCTCGACCTTCGAGCGCGTCTCCTCTCCCCTCACCGGCCGTTTCTGGAACTCGCTGGCGCTCAGCATGCGCTTCGACGTCTTGCGCGCAACGGGCTTCGGCAGCGACACGTGGGAGGGGCTGAAGCACGGCGTGGAAGGAGCGAGCCCGCTTGTTCTGGTCGCGACGCTCGGTGCCAGCCTCGTCCTGCTCTTTCCCGTGCGCCGGCGGCTTCGCGCGCTCGGGCGGCGCTTCGCCATCTCGCAGGCGCCGGGGACGCGCTTTCGCCGTTCGGGCCTGTCGCTCTGGTTCATCCTCGTCGGCACGCTGACCGCCAGCCTCAGCTTCCTCCTGTTCTGCCAGGGGCTGCGCTGGGCCGGGATGCTGACCGACGAGGCGGACGCCCTCGTCACCGCGCTTGTGGGCGCCGCCTCGTTCGGCGCCTTCATCGTCTCGCTCGGCGGCGGTCTGCTATTGGTGGACCAACCGTCTTGGCGCCTTCTGCCGCTCGGCAACGATGCGGCGGCGCGCCTGCGCCCCTATCCCACATTCGCGGCGATCCTGGTGACGATCGGCATCACCGTGGTGGCCTTCAACCGGATCGTCGGCGCCAGCCCCTCCTCGACCGTCGCCGCCAACTTGGCGATCGCTACCGCCTACATGCTGCTGGTTCTTTCGGTGCTCCTGACGCTGCACCGCCTGCGCCGCGAGCAGCGCGAGGAGAACCAGACGCCGACAACCTTGCGCAGCGTGGTGACGCTGACGACGCTTCTGTGCTGGCTGGCACTGATCGTCAGCGCCATCGCCGCGTTGCAAGGCTATGTGAACCTGTCCCTCTTCATCGGCCGGCAGACGGTCTGGATCACCGTGGTCTGCGCCTCGGCCTATCTCCTGCTCGTGGTGGTGGACGATCTCTGCACCACGCTTCTCTCGCCCGAGGCCTGGACGGGACGGGCCGCGCACGAAGCGCTGGGGCTGAAGCCCTCGACGGTCGGCCAGCTCGGCGTCGCCATGTCGGCGCTTCTGCGCATCGGCACGGTGCTGCTCGCGCTCGCCATGATCTTCGCGCCCTTCGGCCCTGGCACGGACGCGATCTTCTCGCAGCTCGGCGATCCGTTGCTGATCACCGTCGGCGGCTTCACGCTGGAGCCGGGCGCGGTTCTGCGCGCCCTGATCGCGCTGGCGCTCGGCATCGCCGCCATGCGCCTCGTGCGCCGCTGGCTGAACGAGACCTATCTGCCGACCACCGAACTCGACGCGGGCGCGCGCAACTCCGTTTCGATGATCGTGTCCTATGCCGGCATCATCCTCGCCGGCTTCTGGGCGCTGACCTCGCTCGGCATCGGGCTGGAGCGCATCGCGCTCGTCGTCAGCGCCCTGTCGGTCGGCATCGGCTTCGGCCTACAGGCTATCACGCAGAACTTCGTCTCGGGCCTCATCCTCCTCGCCGAGCGCCCGGTGAAGCTCGGCGACAGCGTGCGCATCGGCACGGACGAAGGGGATGTGCGGCGCATCAGCGTGCGCTCCACGGAAATCCAGCTGCCCGACCGCTCGACCCTGATCGTGCCGAACTCGGAATTCATCACCAAGCCGATCCGCAACATGACGCTGGCCGACCCGGTGGGGCGGGTGCAGATCAATTTCTCGGTCGCGCCCTCGGCCGATCTTCTCCTCGTGCGAAAGACCGTCCTGGAGATTTTCGACGAGCATCAGGCCGTGCTGGACGATCCCAAGCCCAGCGTCTTCATCGACGGGATCACCGAGGGCCGGGTCAACTTCAACTGCCTCGCCTTCGTCGCCTCGCCCCGGCAGGCCTATTCGACGCGAAGCGCGCTGTTCTTCACGCTCCTGGAGCGCTTCCAGACGCAGGACGTGCGGCTGGCCCCGACGGTCTGAGCGCTCACGTGCCCAGCGCGGGCGCCGGCGCGGCGCGCAGGTCGAAGCGCACCGTGATCTCCCGCCCCAGCCACTGTGCGGCCGGGTCGTTCTTGGTGCCGAGCCCGAAGGCGAGCCGGTCGATCACGGCCGAGCCCGCGACATGCGCGCTGCCGTCGGCCTGAGGCTCGAAGGTGAAGGGCACCTCGATCGGCGCGGTCTGGCCCTTGATGGTGACCGTGCCCTGCGCGCGAAAGCCGGTTTCGCTCTTTTCGAAACGGTCCAGCGCGACCGCGAGGCTGGGATGGGCGGCGATGTCGAGCCCGTCCGGGCCCGGCGCGCTGGAGCGCACGAACGGGTCGCCGACCGTGATCGACGCGGCGTCGATCTCGATGCGGGCGGAAGCCCGTGCGAGATCGGCGGGGTCGAAGCGGATCGCGGCCGTCCAGTCGGCGATGTCGCCCGTCATCGGCTTCCCGGAAAAGCTCGCCTCGTAGGTGAAGCGGGAGGCGGCCTTGTCCACCACCCAGCCGCCGGCCTCGGCGGGCTGCGCAGCCGGCGCCTCGCGAGCGGCGAGCGCGGGAGCCTTGGCGCTCTCCCCCTGCCCGGCGGCGAGACCGCCGCCGAGAAAGAGGGTTGCGAGACCCACTGCCAGCGGGATCGCCAGAAGCGCGGTGGACTGACGCGGCAGATGGCCGACCGGCATCATGCGCCGAAACGAGGCCTGCCGGTCGAGAACCGAATGTTTCAGTGCGCCCGCGACATGCAGGACCAGGAGGGCCAGGGTCGAATAGGCCAGCACCATGTGAAGCGTCGCGGCGACGCTTTCGCCGCCTTCGCTGCGCCAGGCGGCGGGGATCGGCAGGTTCGGCCAGGGCAGATGCTCCGACAGGAAGAGCAGCGTCGGGATCGCGGTCGGCGAAGCCGAGACCACGAACCAGCCCGACAGCGGCACCAGAAGCATTAAAGCGTAGAACAGGCCGTGGACGAGATGGGCCGCGCCCGCCTCCACCCGGCTCATCGGCGCGTGGGCCGGCGGCGGGTTCAGCAGCCGCCACGCGATGCGCGCCAGCGTCAGCGTGAGGACGAGGAGGCCGACCGTCTTGTGCCATTGGAAGAAGGCGAAGCGTCCGGCGTCCGGCAGGACGTCCAGCCGCATCATCACGAAGCCGCCGGCAAGCTGGAAGAGAATGGCGAGCGCGATCGCCCAGTGCAGGAGCATGGCCCCGGCATTGTAGCCCCTCACCTCGGCAGATCCGGTCCGCATGGTCTTCGCCCTTCAGCATGGGAGAGAAAGAAGGCCCGGCAATCGATGCCGGGCCTCGGTTGGTTCAAGTGTGGAAGCGTGCCGAGATCAGGACTGCGGAACGAACTCGGTCTCGATCGTGAGCTTCACGTCGTCGCTGACCGGGCCGACCAGCGCCGAGACGCCGAACTCGGAGCGCTTGATCGTGCCGGTGGCGGAGAAGCCGACCACGGGCTTCTGCGTCATCGGATGCGGGTTCAGCGCGGCGTTCATCTTGACGTCGAGCGTCACCGGCTTGGTCACGCCATGGAAGGTCAGGTCGCCCGTCACCTTGCCGGTGTCGGTGCCGGTGGTCTCGATCTTGGTGGAGACGAACTTGATCGTGTCGAACTTGGCGGCGTCGAAGAACATCTCGCCGGCGATCTCGGCGTCGAAATCCTTGTCGTCGGAGGGGTAGTTCGTGTCGACCGACTTCGGATCGATCGTCGCCGTCAGCTTCGACTTGGCGGGATCGGCCGGATCGAGGGTCAGCGTGGCGTTGATGTCGCCGAAGCGGCCGATGTAGTTCGAGGTGCCGAAATGGCTCACCGTCCAGAGCACGTTGGTGTGCGTGCGGTCCGCGACATAGGTACCGGCGGGAACGCCGACGGTCTGCGCCGACGCGGTGCCGAGGCCAGCCAGCAGGACGCCGAGGGTGAGAGCGGATTTCAGAAGCGACATCGAAAGGTCCTTGTTCCGGGATCGGAAGTGGGGCGAACCTACGGGTCCTTTCGCAACCGCGAAATCCCTTCCGACGCGACACACTGTCTACGCGGAAGACCGGATTTTTGCGGCGCACCGACAACAAAGCGTCGTGATGGCGCCGTGATCGGTGGCTCCGTTCCGGCGATTTTCCCGCCGCGATGCAGCGTCAGAGCGCGGCGAGCCGCTGCCGATTCTCGCGCCACCAGATATAGACGCCGCTTCCCACCAGGATCACCGTTCCCGCCATCATGGCCGGGCGCAGCGGATCGCCGAACAGGGCGACGCTGAGGAGGCTCGCGCCCATGACCTGCGAATACAGGAAGGGCGAGAGCAGCGAGGCCGGCGCATGGGCGAAGGCGCGCACCAGCACGAAATGGCCGATCGTGCCGAGCGAGCCGATCGCGACCAGCAGCAGTCCGGTGCCGAGATCGGGCGTCTGCCAGCTCGGGCCGACGATGAGCGTCAGGATCACCGCGCCGGCCGCGGTCGTGTTGAACTGCGTGGCGGCCGCGTCCTCGCGCCCCGCCAGATGCCGGGTGAGCAGGAGATAGACGGCGTTCAGCACCGCGGCGACGAGCACCAGGACGAGCGCGGGGTGGAAGGTGCCGAAGCCCGGCGAGAGGATCAGCATCATGCCGAGGAAGCCGGCGAGAACGGCGGCGATCCGATGCGGTCCGATCCGCTCGCGCAGAACGACGACGGACAGGATCGTCACCATGATGGGCGAGAAGAACAGGACCGCCGTCGCGTCCGCCAGCGGAACGCGCTTCAGCGCCTCGTACATGAGGAATGTCGTCGCGAGCAGGATGAGCCCGCGCAGGATCTGAAGGAACGGATGGCGCGTGCGCAGGAAGCCGGTGCCCGTGCGGGCCGAAAGGTAGACGGTGAGGATCACGGTCTGCACGAAGTAGCGACCCCAGATGACCTGGATCACCGGAAGCAGCATCGTCAGATGTTTGCCGAGCGCGTCCATGCCCGAGAACATGATGCCGGCGCCGACCGTCAGGAGAATGCCGACGAGGAGCGGATTGTCTTTGTGCAAGGGTCTTGGGTCCCGGTGTCTGGAGGTTGGGCCTTCCGTTCCAGACGAAGCGGCAAAGCAGGGTGGGTCGTGGGTCGTCAGGGAGCCGGCGTCACGGCGAAGCCTCCGCGCCGCTGCGCTCCTCCGCGATATAGGGGAGCGGCGGCGGGCGGGCGCCCGCGCGGTGGCGGCCGAGGCGCTCGCAGCCCTTGTCGCGCGAGGCCCGCAGGTGCCCGGCCAGCGCCTTGGCCGCCACGTCTCCCTCGCCCCGGCCGAGCGCTTCCAGAATAGCGGCGTGCTCGCTGAGGAACGGGTCCACCGTGTCCGGCCCGCAGATCATGTGCTGGAGATGCTTGCCGCAGACGAAGGAGGCGCGCGCGCGCGCCAAGGCCTCGACGAATTCGCCATTGGGACAGAAGCGCAGGAGCGTGACGTGGACATCCTCCTCCAGCGTGTCGAGCTCGCGCGTCGACAGGCGCGGAAAGCGCCGCTCGGCTCGGCTCAGCCGATCGCGCGCGGCGCCGAGCACGGGGGCCGGCAGCGCCGGTGCGGCGAGGCGCAGGGCGGCGGGCTCCAGAAGGAAGCGCAGGTCGTAGAGATCGGCCAGCCGCCGCTCGTCCAGCGGCACGGTCCACCAATGGGCGTCGCGCTTCTCGGCAAGGCCGGCGGCGCGGGCGCGCAGAAGAAGCTCGCGCGCCGAAGGGCGGCCGATGGCGTGATGGCGGGCCAGCGCCAGTTCGCTGACCCGAAAGCGCCCGAACAGGGCGCGTTCCAGAAGCTCGCGCTCGACGCGGTAATAAAGGTCGTCGTCTGCCTTGGGCTCGAGCGCATGGGCGCCGACCTGGTCGCCCGTCAGCTCGATGCGGCACGGCCCGCCCGCGCGGCCCGCCAGCACGCCGCGCCCCTCGAAGCGGCGCACCAGTCCTTCCGCCTCGAGTTCGGCCAGGGCCTGGCGCACCGGCTGGCGGCTGGAGCCGAACAGCGCGGCGAGCGGGCCTTCCAGAAGCACCGCGCCTTCCGGCAGGTCGCCGGAGACGAGCTGCCGGCGCAGCGCCTCGACGATGCGCCGATAGGCCGGGCGCCGCGCGCCGAGCTGGGGGCCAGACGAGGGGCCAAGCAGGGGGCCAGTCGCCGGGCCGGAGCCGCCGTCCACCGGCGGGTCCGTCAGGTGATCGCGCCGATCTGCCAGGGCACGAACTCGTTGTCGCCGTAGTCGTAGATCTCGCTGAGCGTGCGCTGGCCCGAGGCGACCGCCAGGATCGTCTCGAACATGCGCTGGCCGGACTCCTCGATCGACTCCTCGCCGGTGACGATGCCGCCGCAGTTGATGTCCATGTCCTCGGTCATGCGCTCGAACATCTCGGTGTTGGTCGCCACCTTGATGGTCGGCACCGGCTTCCAGCCCGACACCGAACCGCGCCCGGTGGTGAAGACCAGCATGTTGCAGCCGCCGGCGATCTGGCCCGTCACGGCCACGGGGTCGTAGCCCGGCGTGTCCATGAAGACGAAGCCCGAGCGGTCGATCGGCTCGGCATATTCGTAGACCGCTTCGAGCGGCATGCTGCCGCCCTTGGCCACCGCGCCAAGCGATTTTTCCAGGATCGTGGTGAGACCGCCCGCCTTGTTGCCGTGCGAGGGATTGTTGTTCAGCTCCGCCCCGTGGCGCGCGGTGTAGCCGCGCCACCATTCGATGCGCTCCATCAGCTTTTCGGCGACGGCCGGCGTCACGGCGCGGCGGGTGAGGAGATGCTCGGCGCCGTAGATCTCGGGCGTCTCGGCAAGGCAGGTCGTGCCGCCATGGCGCACGAGAAGGTCCGAGGCGTAGCCCAGCGCCGGGTTGGCGGAAATGCCGCTATAGCCGTCCGACCCGCCGCATTCGAGCGCGAGCTTCAGCCCTGACAAAGGCTGCTCCGTGCGCTCGGCGGCGTTCACGGTGGGCAGCATTTCGCGGATGATGGCGGTGGCTTCCTCCACCGTGCGCCGCGTGCCGCCGAGCTGCTGGATCGTCATCGTGCGCAGGAGCGGGCCTTCGGCGAGGCCGTACTTGTCGGTGATGAGCGAGATCTGGTTGGTCTCGCAGCCCAGCCCGATCATCAGGATCGCGCCGAAATTGGGGTGCCGGGCATAGCCCGAGAGCGTGCGCGTCAGCACCTCGTAGCCCTCGGTCTTGGTGGACAGCGCGCAGCCCTGGCCGTGCGTCAGCGCCACCACGCCGTCGACATTGGGAAAGCCGTCGAGCCCGCCCCTGTTGTTGAAATGGTCGGCGATGGCGCGCGACACCGTGGCCGAGCAGTTCACCGAGGACACGATGCCGATATAGTTGCGCGTGCCGACCTGCCCGTCCGCCCTTGTGTAGCCCAGGAAGGTGCGGCGCTCGGCCTCCGGCAGAAGCGGCGTCTCGCGCGCGTCGGAGGCGTAGTGGTGGTCGGCGTGGCTGTCCTGCATGGCGAGATTGTGCAGGTGGACATGCTCGCCCGGCGCGATGGGCTGCGAAGCGGTGCCGATCACCTGCCCGTATTTCAGGACCGGAGCACCCTGCGCGATGGCGCGCAGCGCCACCTTGTGGCCGCTGCCGATCTCGGCCGCCGCCCGCACGCCGCCGCCGATCGGCTCGCCCGCCTGCACGGGGCGGCGGGCGACGGCGACATTGTCCTCGCCGTTCAGGACGATGACGGGCGAAACCTCGGCGATGACGGACATGAAGCCTCCCAGGCGCCGGAAGGGGCGGGACCCGAACGATCCCGCCGCCATCCGATAAATGTCTATTGCATGCAATAGTCATTTCATGCCGGACGGGGTTCCGTCAAGCGCCTGGAATGGTTCTCAATAGGCGGGACGCTCGCCGGCGATGACGCCCTTGCGCAGGAGGAAGCAGCCGTAGAAGCGGGGATCTGCCACCTGCACCACGGCGAAGCTCTTCTTGGCCGCCTCGTAGAAGGCATAACGCTCGATGGGCCGGATCAGCGTCTTCTCGCCGGCCGCCTCGATCTCGGCCCGCACCGTCGCGCGCGGCTCGGGCACTTCGTCCGGCTTGCCCACGACTTCCATGCAGCGCACGGGATCGTCCACGAACGCGTCCAGCGGCATGAGGCTGAGAATGGCGCGGGCGGCGCGCTCGATCGGCACGGCGGACAGGTTCACCAGCTTGCCGGACGTGGTTTCGGCGGCCACAGACTCGGCCGGGAAGTTGCCGTCCACGATGGCGATGTCGTCGCCATGGCCCATGGCGGCGAGAACCCAGAGAAGATCGGGGGTCAGAAGCGGGTCGAGGGATTTCAGCATGGCGGGTCTCCCGTTTTTAGCCTTTCCAGGCAAGGCCGACGCGCCTTGCCTGGGATCATGGGGCAGAGTCAAACACTTGGCGCCTGTCCGGTGAATGCGAATCCGCCGGACATGAGGCGTCAGGCGCGGTGAAGATGGGCTTCGATGGACGCGGGCTTCATCTCGATGGAGAAGCCGGGCGCGCGCGGCGGGAAGTAGCGCCCGCCCCGAACGTCGCAGGGCTCGAAGAAATGCTCATGCAGGTGGTCGACATATTCGGCGACGCGCCCGTCCCAGCTTCCCGAGATGGAGAGATAGTCGATCATCGACAGATGCTGGACATATTCGCAGAGGCCGACGCCGCCGGCATGCGGGCAGACCGGCTTCTCGAACTTCGCCGCCATCAGCATGATGGCCAGGTTCTCGTTGAGGCCGCCGACTCGCGCGGCGTCGATCTGCACCACGTCGATCGCCTCGGCCTGGAGGAACTGCTTGAACAGGATGCGGTTCTGGCACATCTCGCCGGTCGCGACCTTGACCGGGGCGACGCCGCGACGGATCGCGGCATGGCCGAGAATGTCGTCGGGCGAGGTCGGCTCCTCGATGAACCAGGGGTCGAACTGGGCGAGTTCCTTCACCCAGTCGATCGCCTCGCCGACCTCCCAGATCTGGTTGGCGTCGATCATCAGCATCCGGTCCGGTCCGATCTCCTCGCGCAGGATGCGGCAGCGGCGGATGTCGTCCTCCAGATCGCGCCCGACCTTGAGCTTGAAATGCGACCAACCCTCATTGATGCCCTCGCGGCAGAGGCGGCGGATCTTGTCGTCGTCATAGCCGAGCCAGCCGGCCGAGGTCGTGTAGCTGGGATAGCCCTGGCTCGTCAGCTTCTCCAGCCGGGCGGCCTGCCCTTCCTTGGCGCGCTTCAGGATGTCCAGAGCCTCGCCCTTGGTCAGCGCGTTGGACAGGTAGCGGAAATCGACGAGGCGGACGATCTCCTCGGGCTCCATCTCGGAGACGAGCTGCCAGACCGGCTTGCCCGCAGCCTTGGCCCAGAGGTCCCACACCGCGTTGACCACCGCGCCGGTGGCCAGATGCATGACGCCCTTGTCTGGCCCGACCCAGCGCAGCTGCGAGTCGCCCGTCACGAAGCGCCAGAACTCGCCCATGTCGGCGGTGATCTCGGAGAGCTTCAGCCCGTGCAGCTTGGGCGCGAGCAGGTCGATCGCCGCGCGGCAAAGATCGTTGCCCCGGCCGATCGTAAAGGTCAGCCCATGGCCCTGCGGCCCGCCATCGGTCTCGAAGGCGACATAGGCCGCGGAATAGTCGGGGTCCGGGTTCATCGCGTCCGACCCGTCCTTCTGCAAGGACGTGGGAAAGCGGATGTCGTAGGAGCGATGCGATTGGATCGTCCAGTCCTGAACCATGGTTCCTCCCCGAGCGGGCGCCCGACCAATAGACGCGCTCTTTGTTTCTGATATGAAATGGGTAATCATGAGTGAAACGGATCGTCAAGCGACAGGGAGCGAGCGAATGGCGAGGGAGGACGGCGGCGAGGGCTCGGACGGCGGCGACCGCGAGCGGCGCTACACCGCGCCGGCGCTGGAAAAAGGGCTGGATATTCTGGAGCTTCTGTCCGCCTCGCGCGAGGCGCTGACCCTGCAGCAGATCGGCGACGGGGTGGGCCGCACCAAGGGCGAGATCTTTCGCATGGTGAGCGTGTTGCAGGATCGCCTCTATATCGAGCGCACGGAAAGCGAGGATCGGTTCCGCGTGACCGACCGCCTGTTCCGCCTCGGGCTCAGCCGTCCGGTGAACCGCTCGCTGGTGGAAACCGCCCTGCCCTTCATGAACGCCTTCTCGGACGCGACGGGCTATGCCTGCCATCTCGCCGTGCCCAGCGAAACCCAGATGGTGGTGATCGCGCGGGTGGAAAGCACCAGCCACATCGGCTTCACCGTGCGCATCGGCTATCGCCAGCCGCTGACGCTGACGGGCTCCGGGCGCTGCCTCCTCGCCTTCATGAGCGCGCGCCGCCGCCATCGCACGCTGCTCGACATCCACCGCGAGGAGCCGGCCTTCGACCTCGATGCGCTGGAGCCGGAACTGGCCGCCATTCGCGCGGCCGGCCATGTCGCGCGCCAGAGCGGCCTGTCGGAGGCGGTGGTGGACCTGTCGGTTCCCGTCACCGAGGCACACGAGGGCGGCGCCATCGCGGCCCTCACCTGCCCCTACCTGCGCATTCGGCTGAACCCGTGGGAGCCAGACGCGCTGCTCGCCGAACTCGCCCAGGCCGCTGCCCGTATCGGCCAGGGTTTGGCGCTGCAGCGGGATTGATTTACCCGCGCATCCATGATGTACCCTTGAAACACTCAACGGGAGGAGACCAGCTGATGGCCGGACGGCTCGCAGGCAAGACGGCTGTGGTGACAGCCGCAGCGCAGGGAATGGGCCGCGCGGCGGCGCTGGAATTCGTGGCCGAGGGCGCGAGCGTTCTGGCGACCGACATCAACGCGGCGGCGCTGGAAGACCTGAAGGCTGATGGGATCGAGACGCAGGTCCTCGACGTGACCGACGCCGAGGTGGTGAAGGCCTTCTGCGCCGGCCGCGCCGCGCCCGACATCCTGTTCAACTGCGCGGGCTATGTCCACGCCGGCACGATCCTCGAATGCGAGGAGAAGGACTTCGACTTCTCCGTCGCGCTCAACGTGCGCTCCATGTACCGGCTCATCAAGGGCTTCCTGCCCGGCATGATCGACAAGGGCGGCGCCTCGATCGTCAACATGGCCTCGGTCGCCTCCAGCGTCATCGCCGCGCCCAACCGTTTCATCTACGGCACCACCAAGGCGGCCGTGGTCGGCCTCACCAAGTCGGTCGCGGCCGACTTCGTGACCAAGGGCATCCGCTGCAACTGCATCTGCCCCGGCACGGTGGAAAGCCCCTCGCTGGGCGACCGGATGCGCGCGCTCGGCGACTACGAGACGGCGCGTGCCGCCTTCATCTCGCGCCAGCCCATGGGCCGCCTCGGCACGCCCGAGGAAATGGCCAAGCTCGCCGTATTCCTGGCGTCCGACGAGTCCGGCTTCATGACGGGTCAGGCGCTCGTGGTGGACGGCGGCTGGTCCAACATCTGACCGCGCGCCGCACAATTTCGAGAAAAGGGAGACTGCCATGAAACTGCTTCGCCACGGCGCACCCGGCGCGGAAAAGCCCGGCCTTCTGGACGCCGACGGCCGCATCCGCGACCTTTCGGCCCATGTAAGCGACCTGTCGGGCCGCTGGCTGACGCCGGACGGCCTTGCCGAGATCGCCAAGCTCGACATCGCCTCACTGCCGCTGGTGGAAGGTGATCCGCGCCTCGGCGCCTGCGTCGCCGGCACGGGCAAGTTCATCTGCATCGGCCTCAACTATTCCGACCACGCCGCCGAGACCGGCGCCAGCGTGCCCTCCGAGCCGATCATCTTCATGAAGGCGACCTCGGCCATCGTCGGGCCGAACGACGACATCGAAATCCCGCGCGGATCCGAGAAGACCGACTGGGAAGTTGAGCTCGGCGTCGTCATCGGTAAGACGGCAAAGTATGTCTCGGAAGCCGAGGCGCTGGACCACGTCGCCGGCTATTGCGTCATCAACGACGTGTCGGAGCGTGCCTTCCAGACCGAGCGCCAGGGCCAGTGGACCAAGGGCAAGAGCTGCGACACGTTCGGCCCGACCGGCCCGTGGCTCGTGACCAAGGACGAAGTGGACGATCCGCAGAATCTCGGCATGTGGCTGGACGTGAACGGCCATCGCTACCAGGACGGCTCCAGCCGCACCATGGTTTACGGCGTCGCCTTCCTCGTCTCGTACCTGTCGCAGTTCATGAGCCTGCAGCCGGGCGACATCATCTCCACCGGCACCCCGCCCGGCGTCGGCCTCGGCCAGAAGCCCAACGTCTTCCTGAAGGCGGGCGACGTGATCGAACTCGGCATCGAGGGCCTGGGCACGCAGCGCCAGACCTGCCGCCAGGGCTGAGCCCCTGAAGGAGGCGGGGCCGACGAGAATGTCGTCAGTCCCGCGTCCAGCGCTCGCGCGAGGCTTCGAGGTGCATCCGCATGGCCGCCTGCGCCAGGATCGGATCGCCCGAGCCGAGCGCCTCCAGGATAGCCTCGTGCTCAGCCAAGGCGACGCGCCAGGTTTCCGGCGTCTCGAAGCGCACGCGCATCTGCGCCGAGATCGGGCTGTGGCGATCGTCGAACAGCTCGCGCACGATGCGCGTCAGCACGGCATTGCCGGTCTGCGCGGCGATCGTGAGATGGAAGAGACGGTCCTGCTCCAGGGGCTTGCGACCGGCGTCGATCTCGGCGCCCATGGCATTCAACGCCTGCCGCAGCTGGGCGAGCGTGTCCGGCGTCATGCGCGCGGCGGCAAGCTGGGCCACCGTGCTCTCGATCGCGGCCCGCGCGCGCATCAGCTCCGACGGGCTTTCGCCGAGCGGGCGGGTCGGGGCGTACGCCTCCTCGCCCGGCGCGCAGACATAGACGCCGGAGCCCATGCGGATTTCGACGCTGCCGTCGATCTCCAGCGCGATCAGCGCCTCGCGCAACGAAGGCCGCGAGACGCCGAGCTGCACCGCCAGTTCCCGCTCTGCCGGCAGGCGCGAGCCCGGGGGAAATTGGCCGGCGCGGATCAGGGCGCGAATCTGGTCGGCGACCTGCTGGTAGAGCCGGCGACCGTCGAGACCCTTGATGGCTTCGGACATGCATCCCTCCTGATTGGCCTGACCATAGCGACGATCCCGGCGCGTCGGAAGCGGAAATGAGCTCCTTCTCGCGATATGAATTCCTTAAAGTCTGACAAGTTGTGCTCGACTATCAAAACTGGCTTGACCAATTCCAAGGAGCATCCTAACCCTAGCTTCATCGGCCGAGAGGCCTGAGACGCCAGCCCGGGAGGAACGGGCGGCGCGGCGCTCTCAACGGGGCGCGGGAGGACAGGATGCAGCAGTCAGGTTCCAGCCCCGCCATGGCGGGTCGCACCGCCACGACCGGTGACGCGCAAACCGGCGCCCCCATGCCGGCCGGCGAGACGATCCTTCGCCTGCACGAGATCACCAAGGAATTTCCCGGCGTGAAGGCGCTCGGCGGCGTGTCCTTCGACCTGCGCCGCGGCGAGGTCCATGCCGTGTGCGGCGAGAACGGCGCCGGCAAGTCGACGCTGATGAAGATCATCAGCGGCCTCTACCAGCCGACCTCGGGCAGCATCGTCTACAAGGGCGAGGAGCGCCATTTCGCCTCCACCACCGAGTCCGAGGCGCTCGGCATCGCCATCATCCACCAAGAGCTGAACCTCGTTCCGCACCTGTCGATCGCCGAGAACATCTATCTCGCCCGCGAGCCGCGCGTGGGCGGCCTGTTCGTGGACCGCGCCAAGCTGCGCCGCGACGCGCGCGCCTGCCTGGAACGCCTGGGCCTTTCGCTCGATCCCGACCGGCAGGTCCGGGGCCTGTCGGTGGCGCAGTGCCAGATGGTGGAGATCGCCAAGGCCCTGTCGCTGAACGCCGAAGTGCTGATCATGGATGAGCCGACCTCCTCGCTCACCGAAAGCGAGACGGCGGTCCTGTTCGGCGTCATCCGCGATCTCAAGCGCTCGGGCGTCGGCATCGTCTACATCTCGCACCGGCTGGACGAGATGGCCGAGATCGTGGACCGCGTCACGATCCTGCGCGACGGGCGCTATGTCTCGACCGACGATTTCGCCGCCCTCTCGGTGGATGACATCGTCGCCCGCATGGTCGGCCGCTCGCTGGAGGAGAAGTTCCCCGACCGCCTATCCGTGCCGGGCGAGGACGTCCTGATGCGGGTCGAAGGGCTGACGCGGGCCGGCACGTTCCACGACATCGGCTTCACGCTTCGGCGCGGCGAGATCCTGGGCTTTGCCGGTCTCATGGGCGCGGGCCGCACGGAAGTGGCGCGCGCCATCTTCGGCGCCGACCCGCTGGATTCGGGCACGGTGGAGCTGTTCGGCCACCCCGTTTCGATCGGGTCGCCGCAGGACGCGATCCGCGAAGGGCTCGCCTATCTCTCGGAGGACCGCAAGAGCCACGGGCTCGCGGTCAAGATGCCGGTGGCCGCCAACATGACGCTGGCCCATCTCGGCGGTGTGTCGAAGAACGGCTTCATCGACTTTGCGCAGGAAGAGACGGTCGCGCAGCGCTATGTCGATCTTCTCAGCATCCGCACCCCTTCCGTGCATCAGGTGACGCGGCTGCTGTCGGGCGGCAACCAGCAGAAGATCATCATCGGCAAGTGGCTGTTCCGCCAGTCGCGCATCCTGTTCTTCGACGAGCCGACGCGCGGCATCGACGTCGGCGCCAAGTTCCAGATCTACAAGATCATGGACGAGCTGGCCTCGCAGGGGATCGGCGTCATCCTGATCTCGTCCGAACTTCCCGAAATCCTCGGCCTGACCGATCGCGTCGCCGTATTCCACGAGGGCCGCATCACCGGCATCCTGGAAACGAAGCAGACCTCGCAGGAAGAGATCATGCACTACGCCTCGGGCCACGCCCGCCGGGCGCCCAGTCTTGCGCATTGAGGACGCCATGACCACGATCCCCCAAGACAAGCCGCGCGGGCCGCTCCTCAGCGATCGGCAAAAGGACCTGATCCAGAAGTTCGCCGCGCTCGGCAGCCTCTTCGCCCTGGCCGTCGTCTTCTCGGCCACCTCCAGCGCCTTCCTGACCGTCAACAACGGCATGACGATCGCGCTTCAGGTGACCTCCATCGCGCTGCTCGGCATCGGCGCGACCTGCGTCATCATCACCGGCGGCATCGACCTGTCGGTCGGCTCGGTGCTGGCGCTGGCCGGCGTCGTCGCCGCGCTGGCTGTGAAGGAATGGGGCATGCCCGTGCCGCTCGGCATGCTGCTCGGCATCCTCGTCGGCACGATGTGCGGCGTCGTCAACGGGCTTGCCATCACGCGCGCCAAGCTGCCGCCCTTCATCGCCACGCTCGGCATGATGATGGTGGCGCGTGGTCTCGCGCTCCAGATCACCGGCGCGCGCGCCGTCTCGGGCCTCGGCGACAGTTTCGGCGAACTCGGCAACGGCGCCCTGTTCCGTATGGTCGAGATCGGCGACGACGGCTTTCCCACCGTCACCTTCCCCGGCATCCCCTATCCCGTGATCCTCATGGTGGTGATCGCCATCGCGGTGGCCATCATGCTGCGCCGAACGGTGCTCGGCCGGCACATCTATTCCGTCGGCTCCAATGCGGAAGCGGCGCGCCTGTCGGGCGTCAACGTCGCCCGCGTCACGCTCTTCACCTATGTCCTGTCCGGCATGCTGGCCGGGCTTACGGGCTGCGTTCTCATGTCCCGCCTCGTCACCGCCCAGCCGAACGAGGGCGTGATGTACGAACTCGACGCCATCGCCAGCGCGGTGATCGGCGGCACGTCGCTGATCGGCGGCGTCGGCACGATCTCGGGCACCATGATCGGCGCCTTCGTCATCGGCATCCTGCGCAACGGGCTGAACATGAACGGCGTCTCGGCCTTCACGCAGCAGATCATCATCGGCCTCGTGATCCTGGCGACCGTCTGGATCGACCAGCTCCGCAACCGCCGCTAACCCCATTCCCGCCCGCCCCCGGCGATCCGGGGGCGGCGCGGGCGTCAAGCAGACCACTCGGGAGGAAATGTCATGCGCAATCTCGTCGCCGCCTTGGCCGGATCGGCCCTCGCCCTCGTCGCCTTCTCGGCCCAGGCCGCCGAAAAGGAAGTCGCCGTCATCGTGAAGACGGTGAACTCGACCTTCTGGCAGAACGTCCAGAAGGGCGTCGACGCCGCCAAGAAGGATCTGCCGGAAGGCACGACCACGACCTTCAACGGCCCGGCCTCGGAATCGGCCATCGCCGATCAGGTCAACATGGTCGAGAACGCGGTGAACCGTCAGGTCGCCGGCATCATCCTCGCCCCGTCCGACCCGGACGCGCTCGTGCCGGCCATCAAGAAGGCCTGGGAAGCGCGCATTCCCGTCGTGCTGATCGACAGCCAGATCGCCGAAAGCGGCGCGCAGTACTACCAGTCCTTCCTCGCCACCGACAACAAGAAGGCCGGCGAGATGTCCGCCAAGGCGCTGATCGACAAGGTCGGCACCGAGGGCAAGATCGCGGTCATGTCCTATGTCGCGGGCGCGGGCTCCGAGATCGGCCGCGTCGGCGGCTTCACCGACTACATCAAGGCCCACTCCAAGCTGCAGATCGTCGGCCCGTTCTATTCGCAGTCGCAGATGGCGACCGCGCTGAACCAGACCACCGACGTTCTGGCCTCGAACCCCGACCTCAAGGGCATCTTCGGCGCCAACGAGCCCACCGCCATCGGCATGGGCCGCGCGCTCGCTCAGTCCGGCAAGGCCGGCAAGGTGGTCGCCGTCGGCTTCGACGGCAACGAGGACCTTCAGGGCTTCGTGAAGGACGGCACGCTCTCGGCCATCGCCGTGCAGGGCTCGTTCCAGATGGGCGAACTCGGCACCCAGACCATCGCCAAGCTCCTCAAGAAGGAGAAGGTCGAGAAGCAGCAGGACACCGGCGTCGTGATGGTCACCAAGGACAATATCGACAAGCCGGAAGCCAAGAACGTCCTTTACTGATCCAACGTCCCCGCCGGCGGCGCCCTGCCGCCGGCGGGTTTCCCTATCTCTTCCAACGAGAGCCTGACGTGATGAAGACGACGGACCGCCGCGAACTGCCCAATGGCAAGGTCAGCCTGACCGGGCTCGGCCTTGGCTGCGCGCAGATGGGCAACCTTCTGAAGCTGATGCCCTTCTCCGACGCGCGCGAGACGGCCGACGCCGCCTGGGACGCGGGCATCCGCTATTTCGACACGGCGCCCTTCTATGGCTTCACCCGGTCCGAGCGTCGGCTCGGCGCCATTCTCGACGAGCGCGCGCGCTCCGACTTCGCGATCAGCACCAAGGTCGGCCGGCTCATGGTGCCGGACGAGACCGTGGGCGCGGAGGCGGAGGGCTATGTCGATCCCTGTCCGTTCCATCAGGTCTACGACTACAGCTACGACGCGATCCTGCGCTCGTTCGACGCCAGCCAGCAGCGGCTGGGCATGGTGCGGTTCGACATTCTCTATGTCCACGACATCGGCCGCGTGACCCATGGCGAGCGCCACGAGCACCATTGGAACCAACTGACCAAGGGCGGCGGCTTCAAGGCGCTCACCGAACTGCGCTCGGACGGGCGCATCGGCGGCTTCGGCCTCGGCGTCAACGAGTGGGAGGCGGTGAGCGAGGCGCTGGACGAGTGCGACCTCGACGTGTCCATGCTCGCCGGGCGCTACACGCTCCTGGAACAGGAAAGCCTCGCGCTTCTCCAGAAGTGCGTCGATCGCGGCGCGCGCATCGTGGTGGCCGGCGCCTTCAACTCGGGCGTCCTGGCCGGCACCAACAATTTCAACTATGGCGACGCGCCGGAAGACGTGATCCGCCGCGTCGGCGAGCTGCGCGCGGTGGCGCAGGAGTTCGGCGTCGCCATCCAGGCCGCTGCCCTGCAGTTCGGCATGGCGCATCCCGCCGTCGTGTCCTGCGTGTCCGGCGCGCGCAACGCCCGGCAGATCCGCTCCAATGTGGAGTGGTTCGAGGCGGAGATTCCGGCCGAGTTCTGGGCGGCGCTACGCCAGCGCGGCCTCGTCGCCGAAGGCACGCCCCTGCCCGGCCTTCCCGCCTGACATAACTTCCGGCTCGGGGTCGCCCTTCGCCACCCCGAGCGTCCGACCTCCATTCGCGAGCCTGCCCCATGCTGACCATCGTGTGCGAAACGCCGGGAACCCTCCGCCCCCGCGAAGAGCCCAAGCCGACACGCGGCGAAGGGGAGGTTCTTCTCCGCATCCGGCGCATCGGCGTCTGCGGCACGGACCTGCACATCTTCTCCGGCAACCAACCCTATCTCGCCTATCCCCGCGTCATGGGCCACGAGTTGGCCGGCACGGTGGAGGAGGCGCCGGAGGGCTCGGCGCTGCACCGGGGCGACCAGGCCTATGTCATCCCCTATCTCTCCTGCGGCGAATGCCATGCTTGCCGCCAGGGCAAGACGAACTGCTGCTCGCGCATCCAGGTGCTGGGCGTCCATCGCGACGGCGGCATGACCGAATACCTCAGCCTGCCCGAGCGCTTCGTGCGCAAGGCCGAGAGCATCACGCTCGATCAGGCCGCCATGGTGGAGTTCCTCGCCATCGGTGCCCATGCGGTGCGTCGCGGCGCGGTGATGGACGGGCAGAACGTGCTCGTCGTCGGCGCCGGGCCGATCGGCATCGCCGTCGCGATCTTCGCCCGGCTGCGCGGCGCGCGGGTCACCATGCTCGACACACGCGAGGACCGTTTGCGTTTTGCCGGGGCGCATCTCGGCGTCCACGAGGTGGTGCAGGCGGGCGAAGGCGATCACGAGCGCCTGTCGGCGATCACGGGCGGCGACTTCTTCGACGTCGTCTTCGACGCGACCGGTAGCCCCAAGGCGATGGAGCGGGGCTTCGGCTTTGTCGCCCATGGCGGGGCCTATGTGCTGGTGTCCATCGTCGCCAGCGACATCCGCTTCAACGACCCGGAATTCCACAAGCGCGAGACCACGCTGCTCGGCAGCCGCAACGCGACGCCGGAAGACTTCGAGACCGTGGTGGATGCGCTGCGCGCCGGCGACGTGCCGAGCGAGGCGCTGCTGACGCACAGCCTGACTCTTGCCGAAGTGCCAGAGCATTTCGCAGGGCTTCTCGACCCGGCCGCCGGCGTCATCAAGGCCATGGTACGGATCGACTGATTCCTCCTTCCACGACCGACAGGCCCCGCGCTTCGAACTCCGGTTCGAGGTGTCGGGGCTTTTCGGCGTTTCCGCCTTTCCAATCGGCCAATTCACGCTGCATTGCACAAGATTTGAGCCTGAATAAGGATTGACCAACCCTTTCCAACCCGTAAGATGTCAGACCAATTCCAATGGTTTGACGGCTCGGTTTTGGACGGTGTGTCTCCTCTTCCCGCGATGGATCGGCTGCGCGACACGCTGGACGCGCTCGGGCGGCATGTCGAGCGCGCCGGGCTCCGGGCCGGCGACCGGCTGCCGGCCGAGCGGGAGATGATGCAGGCGCTGGCGGTCGGCCGCTCCACCATCCGTGAGGCGGTGCGCCAGCTTCAGGCGCTGGGCGTCGTCGAAACGCGAAAGGGCAGCGGCTCCTATCTCCTGCGCCCTCTGTCGGCCGCCACCGTCCACATGCCGCTTTCGATCACCGCGACGGGCCTGCGTGAAGGGCTGCTCCAGACGCTCGACATTCGGCGCGGGCTGGAGGCGGAGGCGAGCGCCCTGGCCGCGCTTCGCCACACGGGCGAGGATCTCGGCCGCATGGAGGTGCGCCTTATCGAGATGGAGCGGGTGCATCGTTTGAACGGCACGGCCGGGCCGGAAGACCTTCTCTTCCATCTCTCGGTCTATGAGGCCGCGCACAACCCGCTGTTCAGCCAGCTTCTGGAACAGATGCGCGAGGCCTTCGAGCGCTTCTTCCTCAAGCCCTTCGACAGGCCCGACTTCGCCGGCCGCTCCTTCCCCTTCCATCGCGAGATGTTCGAGGCGATCGCCGCGCGCGACCCCGGCCTCGCGCGGGAAAAGACCCTCGCCATTCTCGACATCGTCGAGGAGGACATCAAGGACATGTCGCAATGACCGATCCCGCCGCACTCGATCCGTTCTCGCTGATCGCGGCTCATGACGAGCGCCACGCCTTCGACGCCGTGGTGCCGCCGATCGCCCAGACCTCGCTCTTTACCTTCAACTCCTTCGCGGAGATGGAGGAGACCTATCTCGGCCAGCGCGTGCGCCCGACCTATTCGCGCGGCCTCAACCCGACCGTTCGCCTGTTCGAGGAGAAGCTCGCCGCCATGGAAGGCGCCGAGGACGCGATGGGCTTTGCCAGCGGCATGGCGGCGATTTCGTCGGCGGTGCTGGCCTTCGCCGAGCCCGGCGACCGCATCGTCGCGGTGCGCCACATCTATCCCGACGCCTATCGCCTGTTCGAAATCCTCCTGAAGCGCATGCGCATCGAGGTGACCTATGTCGACGGGCGCGACGAGGAGGCGGTGGCCAGAGCCCTGCCCGGCGCCAAGCTCTTCTACATGGAAAGCCCGACGAGCTGGGTGATGGAGACCCACGATGTCGGCGCGCTGGCCAAGCTCGCCAAGGCGCACGGCGTCCTCACCATGATCGACAACTCGTGGGCGACGCCGGTCTTCCAGCGGCCGATCGCGCTCGGCGTCGACCTCGTGATCCATTCGGCCTCGAAATATCTCGGCGGCCATTCGGATGTGGTGGCCGGCATCGTCGCCGGCTCCAAGGCGCTGATCCGCGAGATTCGGGCCCAGACCTATCCCTATCTCGGCGCCAAGCTCTCCCCCTTCGACGCCTGGCTGCTGATCCGGGGCCTGCGCACCCTGCCGATCCGCATGCGGGCGCACGAAGCGGACGCGCTCGCTGTGGCCCATCACCTCAAGGCGCAGGATTGCGTGGAATCCGTCCAGCACCCCGCGCTCGCCAACGCGCTGCCGCCGGGCCTGGAAGGCACGTCGGGCCTCTTCTCCTTCACCTTCAAGGAAGGGGTGAACGTGCCGCGCTTCGCCGACAGCCTGAAGCTTTTCAAGCTCGGCGTGTCCTGGGGCGGACACGAAAGCCTCTGCGTGCCGGGGCAGGTCGTCCTGTCGCAGAACCAGGGGCCGAATTCCGGCCACGCCTTCGGCATCTCGCCGCGCTCCGTCCGCCTTCATGTCGGCCTCGAAGGCGCGAACGCGCTGAAGGCCGATCTCGATGCGGCCATCACCGCCGGCCTCGCCGCCTGACCTCGATCCCAACCCGACCCACAGGAGACATCGCAGACATGAAACGCATGATCCTCACCGCGTCCCTCGCCTCCTTCCTTCTGTCGGGAACGGCCATGGCCGACACGACGCTGAAGCTCGTCGAAGTCATCACCAGCCCCTCGCGCACCGAGACGCTGAAGGAAATCGTCGCCAAGTTCGAACAGGCCAATCCCGGCACCAAGGTCGAGATCACCTCGCTGCCCTGGGGCGAGGCCTTCGAGAAGTTCGCCACCATGGTCTCGGCCGGCGAAACGCCCGACGTCATGGAGATGCCGGACACCTGGGTCGCGCTATATGCCAAGAACGGCGCGCTGGAGAGCCTGGAGCCCTATCTCGCCAAGTGGCAGGGCGCGGCCGACCTCAACGACCGGGCGCTGGAGTTCGGCCGGCAGGTGGACGGAAAGACCGCCTACATGCTGCCCTACGGCTTCTACATGGGCGCCATGTTCTACAACAAGAAGCTGTTTGCCGAGGCCGGCGTCGAGGGTCCGCCCAAGACCATCGCCGAGTTCCAGACGGCGTCCGAGAAGGTCTCCAAGCTGCCCGGCAAGTACGGCTACTGCCTGCGCGGCGCGCGCGGCGGCCTGAACGACTGGACGGTGTTCATGAACGCCATCGCCGGCAACAACACCTATTTCAAGGAAGACGGTACCTCGACCTTCGCAGACCCCGATAAGGTGAAGGGCCTCGCTTGGTACATCGACTACTACAAGAAGGGTCTGGCGCCCAAGGACTCCATCTCCTGGGGCTTCAACGAGACGGTGGCGGGCTTCTATTCCGGCACCTGCGCCATGCTGAACCAGGACCCGGACGCGCTGATCGCCATCTCCGAACGCATGAAGCCGGAAGACTACGGCGTCGTGCCGCTGCCCAAGGGCGAGGCCGGCAAGGCCTTTCCGGTGATCGGCTATGCCGGCTGGTCGATGTTCCAGACTTCCGAGCACAAGGATCTCGCCTGGAAGCTGATCGAGACGCTGCAGGGCACCGAAGGCAACGTCGCCTGGAACAAGAAGACCGGCGCGCTGCCGGCGCTGAAGTCGGCCGAGAACGATCCGTTCTATGCCGGCGACAAGTTCAAGGGCTGGTTCGACGAGCTGAAGGATTCCAACATCGTCCCGACGCCGCTGCCGAGCTATCTCGAGGAGTTCGCCTTCTTCAAGGACAGCCTCGTGCCGGCCTCCTCGCAGCGCGCCCTGCTCGGCGAGATCACGCCCGAGGACATGGCCAAGGAATGGGCGGACTATCTCACCACCGCCCAGCAGGCCTACCTCGCCAACAAGACGAAGTAACCCCTCTCGCGCGCGGCGGCGGCTCATCCGCCGCCGCGCTCCCCTGGCCCTCCCCGAAGGGATGACCCGCCTTGACCACGACCACTGAAGGCCTCGTGCCGTTTCAGGATCGCCGCACGCCCGGCCAGCGCTTTCTCCAGGCCGCCGAGCCCTATCTCTACAGCGCGCCGGCGCTGGTCCTGATCCTCGCCGTCATGCTGGTGCCGCTGGTGATCGGCGTGTCCTACGCGTTTCGCGACATCCGCCTGCTCAGCCCCTTCAGCGGCGGCTTCGTCGGGCTGAAGCATTTTCACGCGCTCTGGGTCGACCGCAATTTCTGGCTGGCGCTGAACAACACGCTCTACTGGACCGGCATTTCCGTCGCGCTCCAGTTCCTGCTCGGCCTGACGCTGGCGCTGCTTCTCAACCGGCCCTTTCGCGGACGCGGCATCGTGCAGGCGCTCTGCTTCCTGCCCTGGGCGGTGCCGACCTTCCTGTCCGGCCTAAACTGGGCCTGGATGTTCAACCCCGTGGTCGGGCCGATCCCGCATTGGCTTTTTGCGCTCGGGCTGATGGACGCGCCGACCAATATCCTGGCCGATCCGCAGCTCGCCATCTGGGGGCCGATCGTCGCCAATGTCTGGTGGGGCATTCCCTTCTTCGCCATCACCATGCTGGCCGCGCTGCAGTCCATCCCGCGCGACATCTACGAGGCGGCCTCGATCGACGGCGCCAATGCGGTGCAGCAGTTCTGGTCGATCACCCTGCCCTTCCTGGCGCCGACCATGGCGATCACGCTTCTTCTGCGCACGGTCTGGGTCGCCAATTTCGCCGACCTCATCGTGGTGATGACCGGCGGCGGCCCGGCCGACCGGACGCAGATCGTGGCGAGCTACATCTTCACCACCGCCTTCCGAAAGCTCGATTTCGGCTATGCCTCGGCGATCTCGCTGGTGCTGCTGGGGCTTCTCCTTCTCTACTCCCTCGCTCTGGTGTCGCTGCGCCAGATGCTGCTGCGCAAGGGCTGATCCGCATGAGCCATCACAGCCTTCTCGGCACGCTGGCGCATCGCTTCGCGCTGCTTCTCTTCGTTCTCTTCGCGCTGTTTCCGCTCTACTGGCTGGTGAAGGTCTCGGTGACGCCGAACGACCTCATGTATTCCGAAGGCGTGCGGATGTGGCCCTCGCGCACGAGTCTGGAGCATTTCCGCTTCGTCCTGGAGAACTCCAACTTCCCGCTCTTCTTCCGCAACAGCCTGATCGTCTCGCTCTCGACGGCAGCCATCGTCACGGTGATCGCGGCCTTCGGCGGCTACGCCTTCTCGCGCTTCGCCTTTCGCGGCAAGATGTGGATCACCGGCCTTCTGCTCGTCACGCAGATGTTTCCGCTGGTGATGCTGATCGCGCCGATCTTCCGCATGCTCTCGCCGCTCGGCCTTACCAACTCGCTGACCGGCCTTATCCTCGTCTACACCACGTTCAACGTGCCCTTCGCCATCTTCCTGATGCAGAGCTTCTTCGACGGCATTCCGAGGGATTTGGAGGAGGCCGCGCAGATCGACGGGGCGAGCCGCTTCCAGGCGTTTCGCGAGATCATCGTGCCCCTCACCCTGCCCGGCATGGCGGCGACGCTCGGCTTCGTCTTCACCGCCGCCTGGAGCGAGCTTCTCTTCGCGCTCATGCTGGTGTCGAAGGTGGACGCCTCGACCTTCCCCGTCGGGCTCCTGTCCTTCGTCTCGAAGTTCGGCGTCGATTTCGGGCAGATGATGGCCGCCGGGGTGCTCGCGCTCATTCCCGCCGTCCTGTTCTTCCTCCTCATCCAGCGCTTCCTCGTGCAGGGCCTGACGGCCGGCGCGGTCAAAGGCTGAAGGATTTCCCATGGCTGCCATCGACATCCGCTCCGTCCACAAGGCCTATGGGCCGCTCACCATCCTGCGCTCGGTCGACCTATCGATCCGCGCCGGCGAGTTCATCGTGCTGGTCGGCCCGTCCGGCTGCGGAAAATCGACCCTGCTGCGCATGATCGCGGGGCTGGAGGAGGTAACGGGCGGCGAGATCGCCATTGCCGGAAACCGGGTCAACGAGCTGCCGCCCAAGGACCGGAACCTCGCCATGGTGTTCCAGTCCTACGCGCTCTACCCGCATATGTCGGTCAGCGGAAACATGAGCTATGCGCTGCGCCTGAAGAAGACGCCGAAGGAGCGCATTCTCTCCGCCGTGTCCGGCGCGGCCGAGAAGCTCGGCCTCACCAAGCTGATTGACCGGCGACCCAAGGCCCTGTCGGGCGGGCAGCGCCAGCGCGTCGCCATGGGGCGGGCCATCGTGCGCCAGCCGCAGGCCTTTCTGTTCGACGAGCCGCTGTCCAATCTCGACGCGCGCCTGCGCGAGCACATGCGCGCGGAGATCAAGAAGCTGCATCAGGAACTGGGCGCCACCTCGATCTACGTCACGCACGACCAGATCGAGGCCATGACGCTGGCGGACCGGATCGTCGCCATGGAGGGCGGCGAAATCCGGCAGATCGGCTCGCCGCTCGATCTCTACGAGCGCCCGGCCAACCGTTTCGTCGCCGGCTTCATCGGCTCGCCCGCCATGAA
>NZ_BBWL01000019.1:0-767 GCF_001463785.1 Aureimonas sp. AU40 | reverse complement strand
TTTCGTCGCCGGCTTCATCGGCTCGCCCGCCATGAACTTCCTGGAAGGGCGCGTGCGGCGCGTGGGCGACGAGGTGTTTCTCGATCTTGGCGAAAAACGCCGCGTGCCCTTGCCCGCCACGGTCTCGGCCCCGGAGGGCACGCCGCTGACCCTTGGCGTGCGCCCCGAACACGTGCTGATCGGCGAAAGCACGGAAGGCTCCGGCCTCGACTGCCCGGTGGAGCTGGTGGAGCCGACCGGCATGGGCACGATCGTCCATTGCGATCTTGGAGGCGTTTCGGTGAAGGCCTTCGTGCCCGGTGTCAGCCGGCTTCGGGCCGGCGACCACGTGCCGATGCGCCTTGCGCCCGGCCATCTCCACCTTTTCGCGGCCGATGGCGGGGCGCGGCTGAACTAAGCGAGGAGCACGGCCTTCAACGCGCGCACCGTCGCCTCGTCGGTGCGCCGATCCCCCTCGCCGGCAAAGCCCAGCCGCTCGGCGGCGGGGCTGCGCAGCGTGGCCGGGGCCGAGCAGGAGGCGTGGACCTCTTGGATCGGAAGCCGACCGAGGAGACCCGGCAGCGTCGCGGGCGTGACGCCCGAGCCCGGCATGATCGCGATGCGCCCGCCCGCCCGTTCGAACAGGCGATCCAGAACCGAGATGCCGTCCGGCGCCGATCGCGCGCCGCCCGAGGTCAGGACGCGCTCGAAGCCGAGGTCGATCGCCTCTTCCAGCGCCGTTTCGAAATCGGGACCGGCCAAGTCGAAGGCGCGGTGCAGTGTCGTGC
>NZ_BBWL01000018.1:0-93707 GCF_001463785.1 Aureimonas sp. AU40 | reverse complement strand
GTGCCGAGCCCCGCCGAGGCCGCAGCCAGCCGTTCCAAAAGCGCCAGATCGAGCCGCCCGCCCGCCCGCCCCGCGCCAAGCACGACGCCGGCGAGACCCACTGCCCGCGCCGCCTCGATGTCGCGCAGCATGCAATCGGCCTCCCTTTCGGAAAACACGAAGTCGCCCCCGCGCGGTCGGATCATCGCATAGACCGGCAAGGGCGCCCCAGCCGCCAGACGCATGAAGCCCTCGGAGGGCGTCAGTCCGCCCAGCGCCAGGGCGGAGCAAAGCTCGATCCGGTCGGCCCCGCCACGGATCGCCGCTTCGAGCCCGGCGGGATCGTCGACGCAGACTTCCAGAAGCCGCGAGGCGCCTGCCCCGCTCACAGCGTTTCCGTCACCTTGCTGAGCTTGGCCGGCCGGTCCGGGTCGTGCCCGCGTCGGCGCGCCAGCGCTTCCGCCATGGCATAGAAGGCAGCGATCATCGGGATCGGGTCGGTCACGCCATGTCCTGTGGCCACCGAGGGCAGGTCGCGCCCTTCGCCCACGGTGAAGACCGCTCCGCCGAACCCGCGCAGGCGCTCCAGCGCCTCCAGGCTCGACGCTTCGGCCGCGTCGCGCGGCACGAAGGCGAGCACCGGCACGTCCGGCCCGATCAGCTGCATCGGCCCATGCGCGACCTCGGCGGCGGAAAAGGCCTCGGCATGGAGCCCCGCCGTTTCCTTGCACTTCAGCGCCGCTTCCAGCGCGATGGCGAAGGCCGGCCCGCGCCCGACGGTAAAAAGCGAATGCGCCGTCACGAGGCGCTCCAGCGCCGGCGTCCAGTCCGCGCGCACACTGCGGGCGATCGCGGCCGGCAGGTCCCGCACCGCGCGCTCCAGCGCTTCGTCGCCGCTCCAGACGGCGGTGATCGCCGCTGCCGCCGCGACGGAGGCGATGAAGCTCTTGGTCGCCGCGACGCTGCGCTCCTCGCCGGCATGAAGCGGGATGACGATGTCGGCGCCCTCGGCCAGCGGCGAGTCCGTCTGATTAAGAAGCGCGACGGCGAGCGCCCCGCCGCGCTTGGCGTTGGCCTGCAAGGCGAGGATGTCCGGGCTCTTGCCCGATTGCGAAATGGAGAGGACCACGCCGCCCGGCAGGCGCAGCTGCGCGCCGTAGACCGAAGCGATGGACGGCCCGACCGAGGCGACCGGCAGGCCGCAGGACATTTCCACGGCATATTTCAGGAAGCTCGCCGCATGGTCGGACGAGCCGCGCGCGCAGGTGACGACGGCGGCCGGCGGCATCATGCGCAGGCGCAGGCCGAGCTCGGTGATGGCCTGCCCCTCGCGCTCCAGAAGCCGCGCGACCACCTCGGCCGCCTCCTCCGTCTCCCGCCGCATGAAGGTCACGAGTGTCTCGCTCATGCGCTAGTCCTCACTTTACCGCGCCGACCGACAGGCCGCGCACGAGATAACGCTGCAGCCAGGCGAAGGCGATGGCGACCGGGATCGTGGCGACGAAGGTCGCCGCCATGACATGGTGCCATTCCACGGTGTAGCGCCCCGCCACCAGCGAAAAGATCTGGATCGGCAGCGTGTAGCTCGACTGCGAGCGCAGCATGGTCAGCGCGATGACGAACTCGTTCCAGGCGTTGATGAAGGCGAAGATCGCCGTCACCACGATGGCCGGCACGGCCAGCGGCAGGAAGACCGAGACCAGCGTGCGCCAGCGGCTGGCGCCTTCCATCCAGGCCGCCTCCTCCAGATCGCGCGGGATGGTGGCGAAATAGCTCTGCAGCATCCACACCGTGAAGGCGATGTTGAAGGCGCCGTAGACCAGCGACACGGCGCTGACATTGTCGATCAGCCCGGCCCAGGCGATGAGCCGAAACAGGCCGATCACCAGGACGATGGGCGAGAGCATCTGCGTGATGATCAGAAACACCCGGAACGCCCCCTGCCCCCGGAAGCGGAACCGCCCCAGCGCATAGGCCGCCGGGATCGAGACGAGCAGCGCCGCCAGTGTCGAGACCACCGAGACGATCAGCGAATTGAGAAGCGCCGGGCCGAAATTCGTCGCGCCCCACATGGTCACGAAATTCTCGAAGGCGAGCCGCGAGGGCCACCAGGTCGGGTTCAAGACCTCGTTCTGGGGTTTGAGCGCCGTGATTCCCATCACCGCGAAGGGAAACAGGCCCGCCACCACGAAGGGCAGGAGGATCAGCCAGCAGACCAGGCTGCGCTTCAGCTTGCCGTCCATCTCAGGCCTCCCGCCGCATCGACAGGCGGACATAGACGAGCGTGAACACGAGGAGGATCGCGAACATCACCAGCGACACGGCCGAGGCCTCGCCGAGCTTACCCAGCCGAAAGCCCATCTTGTAGAGATAGGTCACGAGAATGTCGGTCGAATTGGCCGGGCCGCCCTGCGTCGTCGCCCAGATGATCGGGAAGGAGTTGAACACGTAGATCGTGTTCAGGATCATCGCGATGTTGAGGAAGGGTTTCAGGAGCGGCAGCGTGATGGTGCGAAACATCGTCCAGCGCCCCGCCCCTTCCAGCGACGCCGCCTCGTAGAGATCGTCCGGGATCGCCGAAAGGCCGCCGAGCAGGATCGTCACCGTGAAGGGCACTGTCACGATCACCGCGATGAAGATCTGCATGGGAAAGGCGGTGGACGCCTCCGCCAGCCATTGGATGTTCGTGCCGATGATCCCCATGCCCATCAGGGCCGAGTTCAGCATCCCGCTTTCGCCCGACAGCGCCCAGCGCCAGACGATCGCCGTCATGGTCAGCGACACCGCCCAGGGCAGCATCACCAGCACCCGCGCCAGCCCGCGCCCGTGAAAATCCTCGTTCAGCACCAGCGACACCGGGATCGCCGTCAAAAGCGCCCCGCCCACCACGCACACCGTCCAGACCAGCGTCCGCCACAGGCTCGCGATGAAGTTCGGGTCGTTCCACAGCGCCTCGAAATTCGCCAGCCCGACGAAATCGCGCAGTTGCCCGAAGCGGTTCACGCTGTGGCTCGCGATCTCGGAAAGTTCCACGATCGGCCAGACCACGATCGCCAAGGCTAGGCACAGGCTCGGCGCGATCATCAGATAGGGCAGTATCGGCCGCTCGGCGGTCATGCGCGCTCCTTGGGGCTGTGGGCGTGGGGTTTGCGGGGCTGCCGCCCCGATCCCCGCCCGGGGAGGGCCAGCGGCCCTTCCCGGGTTGGGACACATGCCAAGAGAAGGAGGGGTCCAGGGGAAATCATTTCCCCTGGCAGGGGGTGCGGGGGACGGCGTCCCCCGCGAACGCCTCTGCCTACTGCTTCAGGATCGCGTCCGCCTTTTCGGCGGCGGCCTTGAGGGCCGGCTCGACCTCTTCCTTGCCGAGATAGATGCTCTGAAGGGCGTTGGAGGTGAGGTCGGCGATTTCCTCCCAGCCGGGGATGACGGGCGCGAAGCGCGCGTCGGGCAGGAGGCTGGTGAAGACCTTGAGGTCGGCGCTGTCGGTGAAGTGCTTATCCTGCGCTTCTTCCTTTTCAACCGGCAGGAAGCCTTCGTTGACGGTGAAGGCGACGCGCTGCGGGGTCTGGAACAGGAAGTCGAGGAATTTGAACGCCTCCTCCTTGTTCTTGGAATTCTGGAACATGATGATCGAGTCGGTCACGCCGTAGGTGCCCTTGTCGCCCTTCGGGCCGGCGGGAATGCCGGTGACGCCGTATTGGAGCTTCGGCGCCTCGTCGCGAATCTGGTTGGACAGGAAGGGCGCGGTGATGACCATGCCGAGCTTGCCCTGCTTGAAGAGGTTCTGCGTGTCCTCGCGCGAATAGGAGGTGACGCCGGGCTGGGTCGCCTTCTCGTCGATCAGGCGCTTGTAGAGCTTGGCCGCTTCGGCAGCACCGGCCGAGGAGAGGCCGGACTTGCCGTCCTCGACGATCTCGGCCCCGTGCGACCACATGGCATAGTAGTAGTAGACGTCGGTCTCGATTTCCTTGCCCTGCAGACCGAAGCCGTAGACCCCGTCGCCCAGCGCGGAGATCTTCTTGGCGGCGTCTTCCAGCTCGGCCCAGGTCTTGGGCGGGTTGGCGACACCGGCCTTCTGGAAGAGATCCTTGTTGTAGTACATGGCGCGGGCCGAGGCGGCGATCGGCAGACCGTAGGTCTTGTCGTCCATGACGGACGGCGTGAGGAAGGTCGAGATGAACCGGTCCTTGAAGGCCTGGTCCATGTAGCCGTCGAGCGGCTCGGCGATGCCCTGGCTCACGAAGTCGAGCAGCCAACGCGTGCCGATGATGGAAAGGTCGGCATTGGTGCCGGCCGAGATGTCGGTGGTCAGCTTCTGCTGAAGGCTGTCCCAGGGCACGACTTCGATCTGAATGTCGGTGCCGGGATTGGCGGTCTCGAAGTCCTTGGCCACCTTCTCGAAATAGGGGCCGGTCTTGGCGGAATACTCCGCCACCGTGACGCGCACGGTGCCGGCCTCGGCCGCGGCGGACAGCGCCAGAAGGGCGACGCCGGAGAGAGCGACGCGAACGGTGCGTTGGGCCCAGTGAGATGCGATGCGCATGCGATCCGATCCTCCTTCGCGGCGCGGGCCGATCGTTCGGCTCCCTTGCCAATGACGAACGGTCTGATCTTTTCGAATGTAAATCTTTTTCGCAAGCGCAATTTATGGGCAGGATGACAGGTTTTTTCCGTTGCTTTTTTTCATTTTGACGAACAGCATCGGTCCGACCCTCATCCGCTTCGAGACGCCATGTCGGATTCCTCCTCTCCTCTTGTGGTCATCACCGGCGCCTGCGGCGGCATCGGCGCCGCGCTGGTCGAGCGGTTCGGCCGGAGCGGCGCGCGGCTGGTGTTGTGCGATCTCGACCCGGCCGCGCTGGAGCGCGTGACCCATCCCGCCGTCGCGCTGCGCCTCGGCTTCGACCTTGCCGACCCCGCCGCCTGCCGCGCGGCGACGGCGCGCATCGAGCGGGACGTCGGCGTGCCCGACATCTTCGTCTCCAACGCCGGCTGGACGCGGGCCGAAACGCTGGCGACCACCGACGACGAGGCCTGGCGGCACGAGCTGGCTGTGAACCTCACCGGCACGCGCGATCTGGCGACGCCGCTGCTCGGCGCCATGCGGGCTCGGGGTTCGGGCGCCTTCGTCTTCGTTTCCTCGGTCAACGCGCTCGGTCATTACGGCAACCCCGCCTATTCCGCCGCCAAGGCCGGCCTCCTCGCCTATATGCGGGCCATCGCGGTGGAGGCGGGGCCGGACGGGGTGCGGGCCAACGCGGTCTGCCCCGGCTCGGTGCGCACGCCCGCCTGGGACCACCGCTTTGCCGAGAAGCCCGACCTTCTCGGCCGCATCGCGCCGCTCTATCCGCTTCGCCGCATGGTGACGCCGCAGGAGGTGGCCGAGGCCGTGTTCTTCCTCGCCTCGCCCCTCAGCTCCGGCATCACCGGCGTCGCGCTGCCGGTGGATGCGGGGCTCGGCGCCGGCAATCCGACCTTCGTCGAGGCTATTTCCTAGGAGCCCCCATGGCCGAACTCAGCCTTCACGCCCTGAAGAAACGCTACGGGCCGCTCGACATCCTGCATGGGCTCGATCTCGAGGTGCGCGACGGCGAGTTCATCGTGCTGGTCGGCCCGTCCGGCTGCGGCAAGTCCACGCTTCTGCGCATGATCGCCGGGCTCGACACGGTGACTTCGGGCGAGCTGCGCATCGCGGGAAAGCGCGCCAACGACGTGGCGCCGCAGAAGCGCAACATCGCGATGGTGTTCCAGTCCTACGCGCTGTTTCCGCATATGAGCGTGCGCGACAACATCCTTTACGGGCCGAAGGTGCGCGGCGACGACGCCGGCGTAACAGAGGCGCGGCTGAAGAAGGCCGCCGAAATCCTCAATCTCGGTCCCTATCTCGACCGCAAGCCTGCGCAGCTTTCGGGCGGCCAGCGCCAGCGCGTCGCCATGGGTCGTGCGATCATGCGCGAGCCCGACCTGTTCCTGTTCGACGAGCCCCTGTCCAATCTCGACGCGCAGCTGCGCATGCAGATGCGCACCGAGATCAAGGCGCTGCACCAGACGCTGGGTTCCACCATCGTCTATGTCACGCACGACCAGATCGAGGCCATGACCATGGCCGACCGGATCGTGGTGATGAATGCCGGGCGGATCGAGCAGGTCGGCGCGCCGCTGGAACTCTACGACCGGCCGGCCAACACCTTCGTCGCGGGCTTTCTCGGCTCGCCGCCGATGAACCTCCTGCCGGCGCAGCGCGGCGCCGACGGGCGGCTCGCCATGCCGGCCGGCATCACCCTGCCGCTGGCGCCGGAGACGGGCGGCGCGGAGTTCCTGGTCGGCATCCGGCCCGAGCGCTTCCGCCGCGCCAACGATGGCGCCGGCCTGCCGCTGCGCGTCGGCGTGGTGGAGCCGACGGGCGCGGAAACCCATGTCTTCGGCACGATTGGCGAGACGGCGGTGCGCGTCGTCCTGTCCGAGCGCGTGGCGGCCAAACCGGGCGAGACGCTGCCGCTGGAGGTTTCGCCGGACGACTGCCACCTGTTCGAGGCGGCCAGTGGTCGGCGCGTCGAAAGGGCGCTCGCCGCGTGAGGCCGGGCGGGCCACGCCCCGCCGGGGCCGCGCCCGGCTTCGACGTCATCGCCCGTCTGCGCCGTCTGGCGGAGAGCGGCACCAAGATGGAGAAGCGCCTTGCGGCCTTCGTGCTCGACAACGCGCGCCTCGCCTCCACCGGCACGATCGCCGAGATCGCCGAGCGCTGCGGCACGTCGGAGCCGACCGTCACGCGCTTTGCCCGCGCGCTCGGCTGCGCCGGCACGGCGGATTTCAAGTTTCGGCTGGCGCAGGCGCTGGCGCGCGGCGAGGCCTATCTCGGCGCCGCCACCACCGGCGAGCCGGGCGGCGAGCGCACGCAGGCGCTGGACACGATCTATGATGGCGCGGTCAGCGCCCTCGCCCGCCTTCGCGGCGGACTCGACGCGGCGGTGGTGGAGCGCATGGCGCTGCGCCTTGCCAACAGCCGCCGCATCCTCGCCTTCGGCTCGGGCGGCACGTCCTCGATGATGGCGCGCGAGCTGGAAAACCGCCTGTTTCGCTTAGGCCTCGACATCCGCGCCGAGACGGACGGGCAGATGCAGCGCATGCTGGCGAGCGTCGCCGGCCCCGGCACGGTGGTTCTGGCCCTTTCCGTGTCCGGCCAGGGGCGCAGCGTCGTGGAAGCGGCCGCGATCGCGCGCGGCTACGGCGCCGAAACGCTGGCGATCACCGCGCCCGGTTCGCCGCTGGCGGCGAGCGCCGACGCGGCGCTGCATCTTCCCGCCTGCGAGGACGGCAATCTCTACAAGCCGAGTTCGGGCCGCTATGCCTTTCTGGCGCTGGTCGACATCCTGGCGCTCGCGACAGCCGAGGCGATCGGCCCGCGCCTGTTCGAAGGGCTGCGCCGCATCCGCCAGAATCTCAACACCCATGCCGCGCCCGACCCGGCCCTGCCGATCGGCGACTGAGAAAGCCCTTCCCATGACCCTCGACGACATCGACACGCCCGCCGTCCTGATCGACCTCGCCAAGGCTGAGGCGAACCTGAAGCGCGCGCAGGACTATGCCGATCAAAACGGCCTGACGCTGCGCCCGCATATTAAGACGCACAAGCTGGTGCGCTTTGCCCGGCGGCAGGTGGAACTGGGAGCGGCCGGCATCACCTGCCAGAAGATCGGCGAAGCCGAAGTCATGGCCGATGGCGGCCTTACCGACATTCTCCTGCCCTACAACATTCTCGGCGCCTCGAAGCTGGAGCGGCTGAAGGCGCTGGCCCGGCGCGTCACGCTGAAGGTGACGGCCGACAGCGCCGAGACCGTGGAAGGCTATTCCGCCGCCTTCGCCGGCGAGGCCGAGCCGTTGACGGTTTTGGTGGAATGCGACACGGGCGGCGGGCGCTGCGGTGTGCAGAGCGCGGCGGAGGCCGTGGCTCTGGCCAAGACGATCAGTGCTGCAAAGGGCCTTCGCTTCGGCGGGCTGATGACCTATCCCGCCAAGGGCGGCACGGAGGCGAGCAATCGCTGGCTAGCCGAGGCGCGGCG
The DNA here is from genome assembly GCF_001463785.1 of Aureimonas sp. AU40. Taxonomy (NCBI): domain Bacteria; kingdom Pseudomonadati; phylum Pseudomonadota; class Alphaproteobacteria; order Hyphomicrobiales; family Aurantimonadaceae; genus Aureimonas; species Aureimonas sp. AU40. The sequence continues at coordinate 85,668 of NZ_BBWL01000018.1, read as the reverse complement.
CCTTCTAGAGGCGGCGGGGCTTTCGCCCACAGTCGTGACGACGGGCGGCACGCCCGATCTCTGGCGCGCGGCCGAGGTGAGCGCGGCCAACGAATATCGCCCAGGCACCTATATCTATCTCGACCGGTTCCAGGTGGCGGAGGGTGTCGGCACGGTGGACGAGTGCGCGCTAACCGTGCTCGCCACCGTCGTCTCGCGCCCGACCGAGACCCGCGCCATTCTTGACACCGGCTCCAAGGCGTTGACTTCCGACCTTCTCGGCATGGAAGGCTTTGGTCTGGTTCTCGAATATCCCGATGCCAAGCTCGTTTCGCTTTCCGAAGAGCACGGGACGCTGGACCTCACCAACAGCGCGGCCAAGCCCAAGGTGGGCGAGCGCGTGCGCATCCTGCCCAACCATTGCTGCCCCGTCACCAATCTCTTCGACGAGGTCGTGCTCGTTCATCCCGGCGGCGAGGTCGAGATCGCCCCGGTCGACGCGCGCGGCCGCCTTCGCTGACAAGGACCCCACCCCATGCTCCCGACCGAGAACCCCTTTCCGCCCGGCGATGCCGACCGCCATTTCCTCTGGCAGATGCTGGTGGAACGGGACATCGACGCCTTTCTCGCCGCCGACTGGGGAATGGTGGACGGCGACTTCGCGCATGATCGCTTCTTCGGCCTGCACGCGCATAAGTCGGAGATCCCCGATTCCTGGCGCCTCGCCTTTCCGACGCTGGAATCCTATCGCGACGAATGGCTGCGGCAGGCGGAAGCCGCCAAGCTGACGCGCTATGCCGAGCCGGTGCGCGAGGCGCTGTTTCGCGCCACGAACCTGCGCGACATCGACATTTCGGGCGACCGGGCCGTGGCGCACAAGAAGTTCGACGGCACGGTGGCGCTGGAGGGCGGCGGCGTGGAGGTGCTCAGCTGGCAGACGCTCTATTTCGCCAGCCGGATCGACGGACGCTGGAAGCTGACCGGCTTCGTCGGCTACATGCCCTTCCCGCTCGGCCGCGCCCGCACGGCGTGAGGAAACGGGGCGGCTTTTGGGCCGCCCCCGATCGCATTGAGGATCGCCCTTTCACCGGCCGGGCCATCCCACGAAAGCTATCTGTCGCCCCGTAAAGTGAGGGGTCGCTTGCGTCATCTCGCACCGGGTCCTCCCTTGTGCGCCCCCACGGGTCTGCCGGGGTGAAGGCGAGAGGTTCCCCGCAGGGTCCGCCGAATGGGCGCCGCGATGGGATCACGGCTTCGCGAGGCGCCGTCCAATCCGCGAAAACGCCCGTCTGCCCCGGCGCTTAGCCGTTGCCGATCGCCTCGCGCGCCATACCCTTTCCCGGCAGGTCCGGCCCCGGCCGGCGCGAGGCGATCCTGCGACGTGAAGGCCGGACATGACGCACAGTTCCATCCCCTATTGCGGCGCAGCCCCCGTTCCCGCCGATCTTCTTCTCGCCTGGAATCTCGACCCGGTCTTGCTGGCGCTCCTGTGTCTCGGGCTGGCGCTCGGCTGGCGGCATCTTGGTCGCGCGGAGATTCCAGTCCGGGCGCGGCGCTTCCACGCGCTCGCCTTCGCCGCCCTGTTCTTCGCCTTCGTCTCGCCGCTCTGCGCGCTGTCCTCGGCACTGTTCTCGGCGCGCGTCGCCCATCATCTCCTGTTGATCGCCCTCGCCGCGCCGCTTCTGGCGCTGGCTTGGCCGGGGCGGCGCGCTTCGCTGCCGGGCCTCTGCGCGCTGGCGCTTCTCCATGTGGTTCTGGTCTGGGTCTGGCATGCGCCCGCGCCTTATGCGGCAGCGCTGTCCAGCGACGCGCTCTACTGGCTCATGGAGCTGACGCTGCTCGGCTCCGGCGTGCTTCTCTGGCGCGCGCTGCTTTCGCCCAGCGCGCCGCTCGCCCGCGTTCTTTTCGTCCATCTCGGCATCGTGGCGCAGATGGGCCTTCTCGGGGCGCTCATCACCTTCGCCCCCGCTCCGCTCTACGCCCCGCATGTCCTGACGACCGAGGCTTTCGGACTTTCGGCGCTGGAGGACCAGCAGCTTGCCGGGCTCCTCATGTGGGTGCCGGCAAACCTGCCCTATCTCCTGGCCGCCCTGCTGGCGCTCGGGCTCCATCTTCGCACCGAGGAGCGCGCGGCTTGATTCTCGTCTGGATGAAGAGCCTCCACATCGCCGCCCTGGTGGTCTGGTGCGGTGGGCTGCTGCTCATGCCCATTCTCATGAACCAGCGCGAGGCGGCGGGCGCCGGGCCGCCGCTGCACCGGCTCCATGCCTTCACGCGCTTCGCCTATATCGTCGTCGTCTCGCCGGCCGCCTTTCTCGCCATCGGCTCGGGCACGGCGCTGATCCTGATGCGCGAGGTCTTCACCGTCTGGTTCGCGGTGAAGCTGCTCTTCGTCGGCGTGCTCACGGCGCTCCATGTCTGGACCGGGCTGGTGATCCTGTCGCTCTTCGAGGAGGGCCGGCATTTTCGAACCTGGCGCATGGTCTCGGGGCTCGGCGCGCTGTCGCTGACGCTGCTCGCCATTCTCTATCTGGTTCTGGCCAAGCCCGCGATCGATCTCGCCCTTCTGCCGGAGATGCTGCATCGGCCCGGCGCGTTGGGCGAGCTCGGGCACCACGTCATTCGTCGTCTGACACCATGATGCCGACGCCATGATGCAGGATCAGCTTGCCGCCATGCCAGCCCGCCAGACCCGTGAGCCCGCCGCCGAGAACCGAAAGGAACAGGCCGAGCGGCAGCACGGCCTCGGGCTGCGTCAGCCGCAGGCCCCAATTCATGCCGAGCACCGAGATCAGGGACATGGCGGCGATGGCATGCGTCCAGCTCGCCGCCCGCGCGCGAATGCCGGGCACGAAGATCAGCTCCATCGTGCCGACCACGCCGGCCGCGACGCCCGTCAGGAAGGCGAAGCCCGCCGCCCAGAGGCTGCATCGCACCCAGAACGGATCGGCCGACCACCAGTAGAACACGTCGCAGCCGAGCGTCGCGATGGCGAGCGCGATCGGGAAATGCACGGCCATGGCGTGGATGGGATGGCCGGCGACGGCGATGGCCGAGGAAATGTCCTTTTCCGCCACCTTGCTGATGACCGGGCTGACGCCGGCGCCGGAAGAGGAGTTCGCTTGGCTCATGTCGTGACCTCGGCCTCGGGATGGAAAGGGCGCGTCCTCGCGCCGGCTTTCGCTTCACTTGGGCTTTCCGGCTGCGCCGGCAAGCTGTCGATCCTCGACCCCGCCGGTCCCGCCGCCCAGTCCACCGCCCTTCTCTGGTGGGTCATGTTCGCCGGAGCCCTGGCCATCATGGCCCTGGTGCTGGGTCTCGTCGCCTTCGCCTTCCTCAAGCCCGGCTGGGGCCGCGACATCCCGCCCCGGCGCTGGCTGGTCTGGGGCGGGCTCGCCTTTCCCGGCGTCGTGCTGAGCGCGCTTCTCGTCTTCGCGCTGGCGACCGGCGAGCGGCTTCTCGCCCATCCCGGCCGGCCGGGCCTCGTGCGGGTGGAGGCGCTGCCGCATCAATGGGCCTGGGAGTTCCGCTATCCCGGCCAGACCGGCTCGACGTCGGGCGTGCTGCACCTGCCCGCCGGCCAGCCGGTGGATGTCGCGGTGATCGGAACCGACGTCATCCACGCCTTCTGGGTGCCGCGCCTTGCAGGCAAGATCGACGCCATTCCCGGCCACGTGAATGTGATCCGCCTCCAGGCCGACCGGCCCGGCACCTATGGCGGCGTCTGCGCGGAGTTCTGCGGCGTCGGCCATGCCGAAATGAGCTTTTCCGTCCTCGCCCATCCGCCGGAAAGCTACGGTGCCGCCTTAGCCGCCGCCCTTTCGCCGGCAACAACCGATCAGCCCAACCCTCAGGAGACCCAGCCTTGAGCGAGACCCGCGCCGCCTCGACGCCCCTCTCGCCCGTCGCCCTGCATCAGGGGCTGGACCGCATCTGGAGCACGCCGAAGGGCTGGGGCCGGCTGTCGGCGGTGAACCACACGGTGATCGGTCGGCGCTTCATCATCGCCGCCTTCATCTTCTTCGCCATCGGCGGCCTGCTCGCCATGCTGATCCGCGCTCAGTTGGCCACGCCGCACAGCGGCTTCGTCGGGCCGGCGCTCTACAACCAGATCTTCACCATGCACGGCACGGTGATGATGTTCCTGTTCGCCATCCCGATGTTCGAGGGCGTGGCGATGTATTTCCTGCCCAAGATGCTGGGCGCGCGCGACCTTGCCTTTCCCCGCCTCTCCGCGCTCGGCTTCTGGTGCTACGTCTTCGGCGGGTCGATCCTGATCGTAGCCCTCCTGACGGGCTACGCCCCCGATTCCGGCTGGTTCATGTACACGCCGCTGTCTTCGGGCAAGCATTCGCCGGGCATCAATGCCGATGTCTGGCTGCTCGGCATCACCTTCGTCGAGATTTCCGCCATGGGCGCGGCGATCGAACTAACCGTCTCGATCCTGAAGCTGCGCGCGCCGGGCATGACTCTCGCTCGCATGCCGCTCTTCGCCTGGTACATCCTGGTCACCGCCGGCATGATGCTGGTCGGCTTCCCCCCGCTCATCCTCGGCTCCATCCTCCTGGAGCTGGAGCGCGCCTTCGACCTGCCCTTCTTCGACCCCACACGCGGCGGCGATCCGCTTCTCTGGCAGCATCTCTTCTGGCTGTTCGGGCACCCGGAGGTCTACATCATCTTCCTGCCGGCGGCGGGCGTCATCTCGACCATCCTGCCGGTTCTCGTCGGCCGGCCGATCCTGGGCTATTCCTGGATCGTCGTGGCGGTGACGGCCATGGGCTTCCTGTCCTTCGGCCTCTGGGTCCACCACATGTTCACGGTGGGCATCCCGCATCTGGCGCAGGGGTTCTTCTCGGCCGCCAGCGTGCTCGTCGCCGTGCCGACCGGCATCCAGATCTTTCTCTGGATCGGAACGATGATGGCGGGCCGGCCGAAGCTCACCGTGCCGATGCTCTATCTCCTCGGCTTCTTCTTCGTCTTCGTCTGCGGGGGCCTCACCGGCGTCATGCTCGCCATCGTGCCCTTCGACTGGCAGGTCCACGACACGCAATTCGTCGTGGCGCACATGCACTACGTTCTGGTCGGCGGCTTCATCTTCCCCATGCTCGCAGCCGCGTATTACTGGTTGCCGCACTTCACCGGCCGCCAGCCGCTCTACAATGTCGGCACGCTGGCCTTCTGGCTGATCTTCATCGGCTTCAACGCCACCTTTCTGATCATGCACCTGACCGGGCTCTATGGAATGCCCCGGCGATACTACACCTATGAGGCCGGCTATGGTTGGGGGGCGCTGAACCTCGTTTCCTCGATCGGCGGCTTCGTGATGACCATGGGCTTCGCGCTTTTCGCGCTGGACATGCTGTTCCAGTTCCGCCTCGGCCGGATCGCGCCGCGCAACCCCTGGCGCGCGGGCACGCTGGAATGGGCCACCGCGACGCCCCCGCCCTCCTATGCCTTCGCCTCGCTGCCCGACGTCGCCTCGCGCGATCCACTGCACGAGCGGCCCGATCTCGGCCAGGAGCTGGCCGCGGGCAAGGGCTATCTCGCCGAGCCGCGCAACGGCTGGCAGGAGACGCTGGTCGTCTCGATGAATTCGGCGACGCCCCAGTCCATCGCCATCCTACCCCGCCCGACCTTCCTGCCGCTCGCCACGGCGGCGGCGATCGGGCTCTTCGTCCTGTCGCTCCTGTTCAAGCTCTATTGGGCAGCCGCCTTCCTACCGATCGCGGTGCTCGCCCTGTGCCTTGCCTGGACGCCGGCCTCCGGCGCGAGGGCCGATCTCGGCCCGGTGCCCGCCGGGCGCGGCCTCGGCCTTCCCGTGCATTTCGAGGTGGAGCGGCCGCTTTCCTGGTGGGCCATGGTGTTCCTGCTTCTGGCCAATGGCACGATCTTCGCCTCGCTCGTCTTCGGCACCCTGTTCCTCTGGCTGGTCGCGCCGAACTGGCCGCCGCCGGGCGGCCTCGAGATTTCGCAGGGACGCCTCCTCCTGATCGGCTCGCTGGTGGTGGTCGCCGCGCTTGCCGCCCGGCTGGCGCAGCGCCCGCTCGGGCAGACGGGTCGCCCTTCGCTCCCGCTGCTGGTCGGCACGCTCGCGGCCGAGGCTCTGGCCGCCGGGCTGACGCTCGCCACGCTGTTCGACGTGCCGACACCAACGGGCCACGCGACCTTCGCCACGGTCTGCGCGCTGCTGGCCTATCTCGCGCTGCATGCCGTGCTGGGCGTCGTATTCGCGGGCTTTGCCATCTGGCGGGTGATGGCGGGCTATGTCTCGGCCCGGCGCAGCGCCGATCTCGGCATCGGCTCGCTCTGGCACGACTACACGGCAGTGTCCGGCCTCCTGGCGCTCTTGCTCGTCGCCGCCCTGCCCTTTCTCCTGCCGCTGCGGGGGAGTGTGGGATGATCGCCGCCCGCTCGCTCTCGCTTCTCCTGCTGCTGGCCGGCTTCGTGATCTGGAGTTCGGCCTTCATCGCGCTCTATGCCGGGCTCTCGGTCGGCTGCGCTTTTGGCTGGGACCAGGCGGGTTTCGGCCCGGTCAGCCTGTTGCGCGCGCTTCTCGTCGGGATCTGGCTCCTGCATCTCCTGATGCTTGGCGCGCTCTGGCTCGCCTGCCGCCGCCGCGCCCGGCAAAGCGGCGAGGCCGAGCCCGACCGCTTCCTCGCCGCAGCCGCGCTGACCGCCAGCATCGCCGCCGTGGTGGTGACGCTCGTCAACTACGCGCCGATCCTCAACCTCACGATCTGCCTCTGAAACGAAAACGGCGGCCCGAGGGCCGCCGCTGGATGTCGCTCAAAAGGAGGAGGCCGCGATTACTGCGCGGCGACTGCCGCCGGGTTGCCTTCGAGGCGCTTGGCGACGAGGCCGCGCAGCTCGCGCAGGTCCTTGGCGAAGGAGCGGATGCCCTCGGCCAGCTTCTCGGTCGCCATCGCGTCCTCGTTCATCGCCCAGCGGAAGGCGCGATCATCCATCTTGATCGGATCGACCTTGGTGAACGTATCGGGCGAGAGCTTGCGCTCCAGCGTGCCCTGGTCGTTCGAGAGCTCCTTGAGCAGCGCCGGCGAGATGGTCAGCCGGTCGCAGCCCGCCAGGGCCTCGATCTCGCCCGCGTTGCGGAACGAGGCGCCCATGACGACGGTCTTGATGCCGTTGGACTTGTAGTAGTCGTAGATCGAGCGAACCGACAGGACGCCGGGATCTTCCTCGGGCGTGTAGGTCTTGCCGGTGGACTTGGCGTACCAGTCCATGATGCGGCCGACGAAGGGCGAGATCAGGAACACGCCGGCATCGGCGCAGGCGATGGCCTGGGCCTTGGAGAAGATCAGCGTCAGGTTGCAGTCGATCCCTTCCTTCTGGAGGATCTCGGCGGCCCGGATGCCTTCCCAGGTGGAGGCGAGCTTGATGAGGATCTTTTCGCGGTCGACGCCGCGTGCCTTGTAGTCCTCGATGATGTGGCGGGCGCGCTTGACCGAGCCTTCCACGTCGAAGGACAGATCGGCGTCGACTTCGGTCGACACGCGGCCGGGCACGAGTTCGGCGAGCGCCGCGCCGACCGAGACGGCCAGACGATCGGCCACCGCGTTGGCGACGTCCTTGCCGGAGCCGCCCTTCGACTGGCCCCAGCTCAGCGCCTCGGCGAAGGCGTCGTCGAACATGGGCGTGCCGAGCGCCTTGAGGACGATGGTCGGATTGGTCGTGCAGTCCACCGGGCGAAGCTCGCGGACCGCCTCGATGTCGCCGGTGTCCGCGACGACGGTGGTCATCTCACGAAGTTGGTCGAGCTTGGATGCCATGGGATGTTCCATTCGTCGAAGTTGGTGTGAGTCGATAATCGCCGCAGCTTCCCTGATGTGTCGTCCGCGACGCCAGGACGCAAGGCGCAAAGCACGCACGATGTTTTCGGCAAGCAGCGGCCGCGATCCCTAAGCTCTTATGTAGTGCGCTCCGGCCCCGGCCACAATCGCAACCCGCATGCGCGGGCGCATCTCGTGTGGACGGCGCGCGCGATCCTTGCTGAAAGGTTGACAGCGCCCGAGCCGATCCGCTCTATCTGCAAGCGTCAGGGGACCTGTGGCCCTGAAGTGACAGTGGGAGGCCGGCAAACCCGTCGCCTCGATCCTGTCGCGAATCCGCCAAACTCGGGTTCGAAGCCGGTCGCAGTTCAGACGGGACGTGAATGCACCACGAACGTTACGCCAAACCGGACTTCGGCAACCAACCCCCACTGGTCGCGGACCGCCGGCGCAAGCCCGATCGGCGCCAGGTCTCGGCGCGCTGGCTGGCGGGCACGCTGCTCACCGGCATCACCTCCACCGCGCTCATGGGGATCGCCCTGTCGGCGGCCCATGACGGGCGCCGCATCCTGGTGCGCCCGGCCGTGGTCGGCGTCGCGGCGGCGGCTGTCAGCGACCTGTCGGAAAAGGGCGAGCGCGTGTTTGCGACCCCGATCCCGATCGATCGCAACCGCTCCACGATCGAAGTGCCGACCCTGATGCGCGAGGGCGACCGCGAGGTGCTGCGCACCCTGCCCTTCGCCTATGCGTCCATGCTGCTCGGCGCGCGCCACCCGACCACGGCCTCCTATCCCGCCTTCGACGCGATGAACGTGTTCGCCGACGGCGACGAGCCGGACGAGACGCCGCCCGCGCAGACCGGCCAGATCTACGAGGCCAAGGTCGAGGCCGACGTGGACGTGTCGATGGAGTCCTTCGACTTCGGCGCGCCGGCCGACACGTTCGCCGACATCGGCACCAAGGAGGCCGAGCTTCTGGTGCGCGCCGCCGCGCCCAAGCAGGACGCCGCGCCCGTGCAGGTCGCCGCCATCCAGCCCTTCGACGCCACGCGCTTTGGCGGCGCGGGCTCGGATGCCGACGAATACATTCCCGGCTCCGCCTTCCGCGTCATCCGCGAGAACGTCTCGGTCTCGGCCTCGGAAGGCGCGGGCGAGCGCTCGGCGCGCTATTTCGAGGAGATCGTGCCCTTCCGCGAGGAACGCGGCATTCGCGAAGCGCTGCAGGATTCGGGCCATGCCGACGCCGACGCGGCCTCCGCCCGCCTCGCCTCCCTCCTGCGGCGCAAGGAGCTGGATGCCGGCGAGGTGCTGCGCCTGGGGTTGGAGCCGGACGGCCAGGGCTCACGCATCGTGCGCCTGTCGGCCTATCGCGGCACGTCGCATCTGGCGACGGTCGGCCTCGATGATCACGGCGAGTTCACCGAAGCGCCCGAGCCCGCGCTCAGCCGCTCCGTCGCGGAAGCCTTCGACGAGAACGCCACCGAAGCGCCGCTGCGCCAAAGCATGCCCACCGTCTATGACGGCATCTATCAGGCCGGGCTCGCCTATGGGCTCGACAACCGGCTTTGCCAGCGGCTGATCCGCATCCTGGCGGCGGATGTGGACTATCAGGCCCGGCTCGACCGGGAGGATCGCCTCACCGTTCTCTACTCGCTCGAAGAGGGCGAACAGACCGCCACCGACGAGTCGCAGATCCTTTACGTCGAGGCCAAGTTCGGCGGCGAGACCAAGCGCTATTACCGCTTCTTCACGCCCGACGACGGGCAGGCCGACTATTACGACGAGGAAGGGCGCTCCTCGAAGCAATTCCTCCTGCGCAATCCCGTGCCCAACGGGCGCTTCACCTCCCCCTTCGGCTCGCGCCGTCACCCGATTCTGGGCTATGCCCGCATGCATTGGGGCGTCGACTGGGCGGCGCCGCGCGGCACGCCGATCCTGGCCTCGGGCTCCGGCGTGGTGGAGCGTGCTGGCTGGTCCACCGGCAACGGCCAGCAGACGCTGATCAAGCACGCCAACGGCTACGAAACCTCCTATTCGCACCAGAGCCAGATCGCCAAGGGCGTGGTGGCCGGCGCCCGGGTCCGCCAGGGGCAGATCATCGGCTATGTCGGCTCCACCGGCCTTTCCACCGGCAACCATCTTCACTACGAAGTCAGCGTCAACGGCACGCGCGTCGATCCCATGCGCATTCGCCTGCCGAACGGACGTCAGCTTTCCGGCCCTCAGCTCGAAGCCTTCGCCAAGGAGCGCCAGCGCATCGAGAACATCCTGAAGGAAAGCTCCGAGGAAATGCACGTCGCCGGACGGTGACGGCTCGCGCCTTCATGCGATCCATGAAAAAAGGGCGGGGCCTCGCGGCGCCCGCCCTTTTCTTTGTTTTTGCACCGAGAGCCGGTCTATTCCTTCGGCTTGATCGCCGATTGCGAGCGCCAGAGGTCGATGCCGCCTTCGGTCGCGTGACCGTCGATCTCGGAGAGTTCCTCGCCCGAGAAGCTGGTGTTGGCGAGCGCGTCCAGCGAGGAGTCGAGCTGTTCGACCGTCCGCGCGCCGACCAGCGCCGACGTCACGCGCTCGTTGCGCAGAACCCAGGCAATGGCCATCTGCGCCAGCGACTGGCCGCGCCGCTCCGCAATGGCGTTCAGCGCCTGGATGCGGGCGATGTTGTCCGGCGTCACCAGCCCCGAGGAGAAGGAGCCTTCCTTGGCCGCGCGCGAATCCTTCGGCACGCCGCCGAGATATTTGTTGGACAGGAGCCCCTGCGCCAACGGCGAGAAGGCGATGCAGCCGACGCCGAGCTCCGTCAGCGTGTCGAGCAGCCCGTCCTCGGTCCAGCGGTTCAGCATGGAATAGGAGGGCTGATGGATCAGGAGCGGCGTGCCCATTTCCTTCAGGATCGCATGGGCGCGGCGCGTCAGCTCCGGCGAGTAGGACGAGACACCGACATAGAGCGCCTTGCCGGAGCGCACGATGTGGTCGAGCGCGCCCATCGTTTCTTCCAGCGGCGTCTTGGGGTCGGGCCGGTGGTGGTAGAAGATGTCGACATAGTCGAGCCCCATGCGCTTGAGGCTCTGGTCGAGGCTGGCGACGAGATATTTGCGCGAGCCGAAATTGCCATAGGGGCCTGGCCACATGTCCCAGCCGGCCTTGGACGAAATCAACAACTCGTCGCGATAGGGCCGGAAGTCCTGGTCCATCCAGCGGCCGAAATTCTCCTCGGCCGAGCCGTAGGGCGGGCCGTAATTGTTGGCGAGGTCGAAATGCGTCACGCCCCGGTCGAAGGCCCGGCGCAGGATGGCGCGGCCGGTCTCGTAGACGTCGGTTCCGCCGAAATTCTGCCAGAGGCCGAGCGAGATGGCAGGCAGGTCAATCCCCGATCGGCCGCAGCGCCGATAGCTCATCGCGCCGTAGCGCGCTTCGTCCGCGATATAGGTCATGGTCGCATCTCTCCCTTACGCGGCCGCTCCCGAAAATCGTGATCTGAGTCGGGGGCGGCGTCGGGGCGGACTATAAGGGAGGCGTGGCGTCTGACCAGAGATTACCGGCAATAGGTCGTGTCGTTGGACCGGGCCGCGATGTCGAGATGGAGATGCGTTCCGTGGTCGGAATCCGTGCCCGGGCCGAGCACGGTGCGGAACGGCCCGCAGGCCGCGCGGCGGACGCTGGCGGCGAAACGATCTTCCGCCGTGCCGGGCTTGCCGGCTTCCACCGGCACGGTCTTGCCATCGGAAAGCTCGAACCCCGCGATGTCGATCGCGCTGCCGCGCGAATGCTCGGAAATGCGCGACTCGCTCGCCCGCGCCCGGCAGACATAGGTCGAAGCCTGCGTCAGCGCCTTGACCTTGGCGCCGGCAAACTCGGCCTTGGCCGCCGGCTCGACGCCCTCCGACACCCAGATGTCCAGCGCCAGGGCCGTGCGGCAGAGGAACACCGTTCCGGGCGTGACCTTCACGCCGGAGGAGAGCTGCGTGACCGAGACGGGTCGCAGCACGCCGCACTGCCCTTCGGCGATCGTCTCGCCCACGGTAAACGTCGCGCCGCGCCGCTTCAGTTCCTTCTCGCAGGCCACGGCATCCTCCACGGCGGCCGCGGCCTCCACGGTCTGCGCCGGCGTCACCTCCATTTCGGGCACGGTCGGCGCGCCCGGCTCGGGCTCGGTGCGCGCCTTTTCCGGCGGCACATAGGCCGGCTGGGGCGCGGGCGGGACCGGCGGGCCCTGCGTCGCGCCGTTCGCCGCCCCATTCGCCGCGTTGGCGGGCGCGCTTGCCGGCTCGGACGGCGGCTGGTCCTTCGGCTGGTTGACCGGCCGCGCCTCCGGCTTGGGAGCGGCAGCCGCGTCCGGCAGCGGCGCGGGCATCGCTCCGGCGGGCGGTGCGGCGGAGGCGGCAGGGTCCGGCGTCGGGACGGGCACCGGCTCGCCCGCTTCCGCGGGCGTCGGCTCGGGGCGGGCCTGCGGAACGGGAATGTCGGCGGGCGGCAGGACCGATCCCGGCGCCGGCTCGCCCTGCTGCGTGCCCTCGGGCGGCGCGAAGGGTTTGGGCGCGCGGTCCTGTGCCGAGGCGCCGGAGCCGAGGCCGAGGCATAGGCATAGGACGAGCGCAAGCGCCGCCTCTCGCCGCCTTGCCACCGTGAAAACAGCCGGGCTCCGAAGAGCGTGGTTCGCGCGAAGCGTCATGACAATATCCCCCGGCGCTCCCAACGGGCCGGAGCGCCTTGAGGTTCCAGCCGAGGGAAGGTCGGCGGACGGTCGGCACCCCAAGCGTGACGAAAAAGCCCCGCCAGATTCTGACGGGGCTTTGCGCATCGAGATGTGTGGAAGGCCTTGGGCATTCGGCGGAAAGCTGCCGGGGAGGACACGTCGGTCGTTTGCCCGTTTGGCTCCTCGCAAAGAGCACCGGCATCCTTGGGGTCTAGCCCTACGCCCGTCTGCGGCACGCACTCTCAGTCGGTGAACTCGACCACCGTTCCCGGCTTCACCATCTTGGCCAGTTCCGTCGCGTCCCAGTTCGTCAGGCGGATGCAGCCATGGCTGTTGGTCTTGCCGATCTTGGAGGGCTCGGGCGTGCCGTGGATGCCGTAGGTGGGCTTCGACAAGGCGATCCAGATCGTGCCGACCGGGCCATTCGGGCCGGGCGGGATAGTCAGGATCTTGTCGTTGGTGCCCTGCTTGAAGTTGATCTTCGGATTGTAGGTGTAGTTCGGATCGAAGGCGATGCGCTTGACCTCCACGATGCCCGAGGGCGAGGGCGTCGAGGTCGAGCCGATCGAGGAAGGATAGGCGGCGACCAGCTGACCGTTCGCGTCATAGGCGCGAACCTGCTCGCGACCCTTGTCGGCGATGATCTTCACCACATCCCCGGTGACCGGCTCGCCCGTCGCCATGACCTTGATGATCGTGCCCGGCCGGTTGAAATCAGCGCCCGGGTTGATCTCGCGCAGGTAGTCCTCATCCATGTGGAAGCGCTCGCCGAGCATTTCGGTGACGCGGGTGTACGACATAGCCGGCAGCATGGCCTTGTGGCTGTAATCCTCTGGGATGGAAGCGAGATAAGGCCCGCTCACATCCTCGTTGGTGATCGTATAGGAGGTGACGGCCGGGCCGCCCGTCTCCATCAGCTGCTCCATGAGGGAGCGCGCGTCGGTGGCGTCGATCGTGCGGCCGGTCTTCTCGGTATAGGCGGCCACGGCCTTGTCGACATTGGAGCCGAGGCGCCCGTCGATCACGCCCGGCGAAATTCCGGCGCGGTCGAGCAGGACCTGCAGCGCGGCGATCTCGGCCTTGGCGTTCTTGCCCTTCGGTCCGATCACCTTGGGCGCGGGATGGCTCTCGACCATGGTCGAGCCCTCGTGCGGCGCGCCATAGCCGGGCGTGCCGTTGCCGAGCGTGCCGGCATCGGGCGGGATCGCCCCGGTCAGGCCCTGGTCCTGGCCGCCGTAGTTCTCGCCGCCCGGCGCGGGAAGCGGAGCGAACTCCACCGGCCCGTCGCTATAGCCGCCGCGCGCATAGGGATCGTTCAGGCTGGCGTCGTCGCGGCTGGCATAGGGATCGGCATAGGGGTCCGAGCCGCGCGGCACCTCGTAGGCGACGCCCGGCGGCGGGTTGTCGCGGCGCCGCTCGGGCCGCTGCGACCGGCGCGGGCGCTCCACGTCGATCACCCGGCCGTAGGAATCGACCGTAACGATGTTACCGTTCTCGTCCACGAAGCGTTCCGTGCCGGGACCATAGTCCTGGTAACCGGCATCGTAGGGCTGCGCCACGACGGGAAGCGGGGACGCGGACAAGCCGACCAGCGCCAGACAGGCCGCCGCCCAAAATCTTGCCTTCATGCTTATGCGTCCTTTCCCGATACCGGCGCATGCCCTGCAACGCGTCCGAGAGCAGATAAGGCCCTACACTGGCGCGAGGATGGTTAACGAGCCGTGAACGGACCCGGCCACCCGCCTTCGATCCCTTCCCGCCCGTTTTCGGCCGCTCAGGCGGCGCTACAGCCTGTGGGCGACGGGTCCGCCGGAAATGAGGCGGAGCGCTCAGATCATCGCGAGCGGCATCTTGCGCTCGGGCGGCGGAAAGGCCTCGTCCAGAAGCGCCCAGTCCTCGGCGTCGAGGCGGATGTCGGCGGCCTCGGCGTTTTCCTCGACATGGGCGAGCGTTCCCGCCTTGGGGATCGACAGAACGCCGGGCCAGCGCAGCGTATAGGCGAGCGCGATCTGCGCCGGGGTCTTGTCGTGCCGCTCGGCGACTTCGCGCAGTTCCGGCCGGCGCAGGAGCGCCCCGCCCTGGCCGATCGGCGAATAGGCCATAGGCGCCACGATGCGCTCGTCCAGCCAGGGCAGGAGATCGAATTCCGGGCCGCGATGGTCGAGATTGAGGAGGATCTGGTTCACGGCGCAGGCCCGCCCGCCCTCCACCTCCATCAGCTCCTCCATGTCCGCGACGTCGAAATTCGACACGCCCCAGCGCAGGATCTTGCCGGCGTCGATCAGGTCCTCCATCGCCGCGACCGTCTCGCCCAGCGGAAAGCGGCCGCGCCAATGGAGGAGATAGAGGTCCAGCCGGTCGGTGCCGAGCCGGGCGAGGCTGGCCTCGCAGGCCGCCACCGTGCCCCGGCGCGAGGCGTGGCTGGGCGCCACCTTGGAAACGAGAAAAACATCGTCCCGCAGCCCTTCGATCGCCTCGCCGACCAACTCCTCGGAGGCGCCGTCGCCATAGATCTCGGCCGTGTCGATCAGGGTCATGCCGAGTTCGATCCCGCGCCGGAGGGCGGCGACCTCCTCACCGTGGCGCGCGCCGGTCTCGCCCATCATCCAGGTCCCCTGCCCCAGCATCGGCACGCTCGTTCCGTCGGCCAGTTCCACGGTTCTCATGAGAATCGTCCTTTTGCGGCAGCTTTGGCCTGAACCTAAGGCTTCACGACCTTCTGAACACCCCGCTCCGGGAACGGCTCCCGCGCCGCAAGCGTTGTCTCGCCGAGAGTGATGGAACGCAAGGAGTTGCCAGGATGTCTTCGACAATGGGAACCGGACCGATCTCCGAGTTACAGGTCGGCGCCGACAACATCGAGGCGAGCCGGGTCAACGGCACGCGCGTCTACAACACAGACGGCGACAATCTCGGCCATATCTACGACGTCGTGATAGGCAAGCGGGACGGGCGCGTGAAATACGCGATCATGTCCTTCGGCGGATTTCTGGGCATCGGCGAGGACTACCACCCGATCCCGTGGGAAGTCCTGAAATATGACGAGCGCCAGGGCGGCTATGTCGTCGGCATCACGATCGACCAGTTGAAGAACGCGCCGCGCTACGCCGCCGACAGCGCGCCGGATTGGGTCGATCCCGCCTACGGCCGCCGCGTCGACGATTATTACGGCGTCTCGTACTGATCGAGCCGCATCGAATGCAAAAAAGGGGCGGCCCGCCGGGCCGCCCCTTTTCTTTTATCGCTCAGCCGACGAGGTCAGGCGGCGACGCGCTCACCGTTTTCGGCCGTCTTGGAGCCGACCACGTAGAAGTTCAGACGGTCGGTGCCGCCCGAGATCTTCACGCGGTCCTCGTCCTTGATCTGGCCGAGCAGGATGCGCTCGGCGAGCGGGTCCTGCACCTCGCGTTGGATCACGCGCTTCAAGGGGCGCGCGCCATAGGCGGGGTCGTAGCCGCGTTCGGACAGCCAGTCGCGCGCCGTCTCGTCCAGTTCCAGAACGATCTTGCGCTCTTCCAGCAGCTTCTCCAGGCGCTTCATCTGGATGTCGACGATCGCGCCCATGTCGGCCCGCTTCAAGCGGTGGAACAGGACGATCTCGTCGATGCGGTTCAGGAACTCCGGCCGGAATGCCGTGCGCACCACGTCCATCACCTGGCCGCGCACGCCGTCCACGTCCTCGTCGTCGCGAAGCGTGGTGAGATATTCCGAGCCGAGATTGGACGTCATGATGATCAGCGAGTTGCGGAAGTCCACCGTGCGGCCCTGCCCGTCGGTCAGCCGCCCGTCGTCCAGCACCTGAAGCAGGATGTTGAACACGTCGGGATGGGCCTTCTCGATCTCGTCGAACAGGATCACCTGATAAGGCCGCCGCCGAACCGCCTCGGTCAGGACGCCGCCCTCCTCGTAGCCGACATAGCCCGGAGGGGCGCCGATCAGCCGGGCCACGGAGTGCTTCTCCATGAACTCCGACATGTCGATGCGCACCATGGCCGTGTCCTCGTCGAAGAGGAAGGAGGCCAGCGCCTTGGTCAGCTCCGTCTTGCCGACGCCCGTCGGCCCGAGGAACATAAAGGAGCCGATCGGCCGGTTGGGGTCCTGCAGCCCGGCGCGGGCGCGCCGCACCGCCTTGGACACGGCCTGCACGGCCTCGCCCTGCCCGACGACGCGCTTGGCGATCGCGTCCTCCATCGACAGGAGCTTTTCGCGCTCGCCCTGCAGCATCCGGTCCACCGGAATGCCGGTCCAGCGGGAGACGACCTGCGCGACATGGTCGGCGGTCACCGTCTCCTCCACCATGGACACCTTGCCGTCGGCGGCCTCGGCCTCGGTCAGCTCGCGCTCCAGCTTCGGGATCTCGCCATAGGCGAGTTCGCCGGCACGCTGGTATTCGCCCTTACGCTGGGCGATGGCGAGGTCGTTGCGCGCCTCGTCCAACCGGCGCTTGAGATCGGCGGCAAGGCCGAGCTTCGATTTCTCGGCCTGCCAGCTGCTGGTGAGCCGGTCGGACTCCTCCTCCAGATTGGCAAGCTCGGCCTCCAGCCGCTCCAGTCGCGAGCGGGAGCCGTCGTCGTTCTCCTTCTTCAGCGCCTCGCGTTCTATCTTCAGCTGCACGACGCGCCGGTCGATCTCGTCTAGCGCCTCGGGCTTGGAATCCACCGCCATGCGCAGGCGCGCGGCGCCTTCGTCCACGAGGTCGATCGCCTTGTCCGGCAGGAAGCGGTCGGTGATGTAGCGGTTCGAGAACTGCGCGGCGGCCACCAGGGCGGAGTCCGAGATGCGCACCTTGTGGTGCTGCTCGTACTTCTCCTTCAAGCCGCGCAGGATGGAGATCGTGTCCTCGACCGTCGGCTCGGACACGAAGACCGGCTGGAACCGGCGGGCCAGCGCCGGGTCCTTCTCCACATGCTTGCGATACTCGTCCAGCGTGGTAGCGCCGACGCAGTGAAGCTCGCCGCGCGCGAGCGCAGGCTTCAGGAGGTTGGAGGCGTCCATCGCCCCATCCGCCTTGCCGGCGCCGACCAGCGTGTGCATCTCGTCGATGAAGAGGATGATGCCGCCTTCGGCCGCCGTCACCTCGGACAGGACGCTTTTCAGTCGCTCCTCGAACTCGCCGCGATATTTCGCGCCGGCGATCAAGGCGCCCATGTCGAGCGCCATCAGCTGCTTGTCGCGCAGGCTCTCCGGCACATCGCCGTTGACGAGGCGCAGCGCCAGACCTTCGGCGATCGCCGTCTTGCCGACGCCGGGCTCGCCGATCAGCACCGGGTTGTTCTTGGTGCGCCGGGACAAGACCTGGATTGTGCGGCGGATCTCGTCGTCGCGCCCGATCACGGGGTCGAGACGGCCCTCGCGCGCATCCTTGGTGAGGTCGCGGGCATATTTCTTCAAGGCGTCGTAGCCCTGCTCGGCGGAAGCCGAGTCGGCCGTGCGGCCCTTGCGCAGATCGTTGATCGCGGTGTTGAGCGCCTGCGGATTGACGCCCGCCTTGGCCAGGATCTCGGAGGTCTTGGCGCTCTTCTCCATGGCCAGCGCCAGGAGCAGGCGCTCGACGGTCACAAAGCTGTCGCCGGCCTTCTTGGCGATTTCCTCGGCCGTGGCAAAGACCTTGGCGGTGGGCGCGGCGAGATAGATCTGCCCGTTGCCGCCGGAAACGCGCGGCAGCGCATCCAGCGCCGCGTCGACGCCGAGCCGCACGTCCTTCGGCCGTCCGCCGGCTCGCTCGATCAGGCCCGAGGCCATGCCTTCGCTGTCGTCCACCAGGACTTTCAGCAGGTGCTCCGGCAGGAACTGCTGGTGATCGCGCGACA
This sequence comes from Aureimonas sp. AU40, assembly GCF_001463785.1. Lineage (NCBI taxonomy): Bacteria > Pseudomonadati > Pseudomonadota > Alphaproteobacteria > Hyphomicrobiales > Aurantimonadaceae > Aureimonas > Aureimonas sp. AU40. Next base: position 67,397 of record NZ_BBWL01000018.1, on the reverse strand, counting down.
GCGCCATCGTCTGCGCCGCCTGCATGAAGCCGCGAACCCGCTCGGTGTAGCGTTCCATATCCATAAATCGGTCTCCTGTTCGGCGCTCCACCCGCCCTGCGGCATGGAGCCCGTCTCGTCAGAGTCGGCTGCCGTCCGGCCAGCCGCTACGTGGAAATATGGGGGCGGTTTTGCCCGATCAAAGAGGGTCGCTCGCCCGACACGAGGGCTCAAAGCCCAATTTTTTCACGCCGGCGTGAGCGGGACCGTCGACAAACGAAAAAGGCCCGGCGGGGTGCGCCGGGCCTTTCGATGCGGATGGGTCGTGCGGCTCAGCCGTGCGAGGCAAGCTCGAGATCGGAGGCACCGCCTTCGTTCTCACCGCCGTCTTCGCCCGCCTTCTTCTTGCGCGGACGGCCCGGCTTGCGCTTGGGCGCGCCATCGCCGGCATCCGACTCCGGCGCAGCCTCGGGGGCAGCGGCAGCGGGCGCTGCCACGACGGCCGGCGCGCGCGTGCGGCGCTTAGGCTCTTCGCTGGCTTCCGACGCGGGAGCCGTGGCGCCGACGGACGGCACCTCACCTTCGCCCGGCGCGGCTTCGCGGCGGGTGCGCGGGCGGCGGCGCTGCTCGGTGCCGGCGTCTTCGCCGATGGGGGCCGGAGCGGGGGCGGCGTAGGCCGGCTCGCTCTGCGTCACCACCGGGGCCGCAGGCATTTCGCGATGCTCGGCAGCGGGCGCCGACATCGGAGCAGGAGCCTGCTGAGCCGGCACAGGTGCCGGAGCCGCCTCGTTGGCGGCGACGGGCGCGGGCGTCTCTGCTCCGCCCTCGGGGCGGCGCTCGTCGATGCGGCCGAAGCGCTCTTCGAAGCGGCGCTCGCCCGAGCGATCGTTGTTGAAGCGCGGCCGGTCCCGGTCGCGGTCGCGGCGGTTCTCGCGGCGCTCGTTGCGGTCGCCGCGCTGGCCCTGATCGTTGCGCTGACCCTGACCTTCGGGACGCGGCGCGTCGCCGGTCTGCGCGGCGCGGGGCTCTTCGCCCTCGGCCAAGAAGGGCTGCGGTCCGACGCCGGCCGGCGAATTCTGCCGGTCGCGATTGTTGTCGCGGGCGCCGTTGTTGTCGTTGCGGTCGCGGTTGAAGTTGCGCTCGCCACGCTCGCCCCGGAATTCGCGGCGCTCGCCCCGATCGTTCCGGTTGTCGCGCTGACCACCCTCGCGATTGGAATTGTCGCGGTTCTGGTTATCGCGGTTCTGGCCGTCGCGATTGAAATTCTCGCGGTTGCCTTCGCGGCTGCCATTGTCGCGGTTCTGACCGTCGCGGTTCTGGTAATCCCGGTTCTGGCCGTCGCGATTGGAATTGTCGCGCGCCTGGTAGTCCCGGTTCTGATGGTCCCGGTTCGGGCGCTCGCCGTTCTGGCCGCTATAGGGCTGCGGGTTGAAGCGGTCGCCCTGCTGGGGCGCGCCCTCGCTGGAGCCGCCCTCTTCCATCTCGTCGTCGTACTCGTCGAAATCGCGCTCGGGCAGCGAGGGCTGGAACTGGCCCATCGCGGCGGCGACGATGCGTCCGTAATGCTCGGCGTGCTGGAGGTAGTTCTCGGCCATCACCCGATCGCCGGAGGCCGAGGCGTCGCGGGCCAGGGTCGTGTACTTGTCGGCGATGTGCTGGGCGGTGCCGCGAATCTTGACGTCGGGACCATTCGACTCGAAGGAGCGGGACAGGGGATTGGGGCCTTTACGCCCGTTGCGCCCGCGCATCCGCTGCTGCTTGTTCTGCTGCTGTCCTGGCCTCATGAGCTTCCTGTCGTTTGGATAGCCGGCTCTCAAGCCACTTGGGCTCGCCGGGTGGGCTCCATGGCGCGAATGCACGCTCGGCGGCTTCGCTCGGGTCTTTTTTCGGAGTCTGCCGGGCGAACGCTCGGGTTCGGCCTGCATCGCTCATCTGGGAAGTGTGCTGTCCATTGCGGCGATCCCCTTCGCCGCGTTGACGGACGGGACGGAGCTTCCTCGAGCGTCCCGTCTTCGGCTGGGTTCCTGTGACCCGGCCGATCGTAGGGGACGTCCCCCTCGATCATTCCGTCTATCCAAGACTTTAGTAGTGTTGCTTAAGCCGTCCCACAAGAGGGCTTGCGGTTATCCCCGTCAAGTTCACGCCAGTTTCGCGCTTTTTCCCGCGTTTTTTCTTAAAGAACGTCGCCTTGAAACCACAGCGCGCGGGGTGTGCCGCTCAAATCCGCAGAGGTTCGCCGCCAGGAAAATCCGCCTGCTTCGTTCAAGATTCGCACGTCGCTCTCCTGCCCGATTCCGATTTCGAGGAGAAGATCGCCGCCCGGCGCCAGGCAGCGGCGCGCGCCGTCCGCCAGGGCGCGATAGGCGTCGAGCCCATCCACGCCCCCGTCCAGCGCCAGCCGTGGGTCGTGCTCGCGCACGCCCCGGTCCAGCGTCTCGATGTCCCGGCTCGGAATATAGGGCGGGTTGCTGACCACGGCGTCGAGCGAGCCGGGCGAGAGCGAAGCGAGATAGTCGCCCCGAAGCGGCAGGAAGCGATCCGCCACGCCCGCCGCCCGCGCATTGCTCCAAGCCGTCCGCAGCGCGCCTTCCGACAGGTCGATCGCCACGCAGCGGCTCAGGGGAAACAGCGCCAGGAGCGATACGGCGATGGCGCCCGTGCCGACGCCGACATCGGCGAACAGGAGGGCATCCCGCTGCTTGGCACGAAACGCCTCCGCCGCGAGTTCCACGAGGATTTCCGTGTCGGGCCGGGGCTCCAGCGTTTCTCGCGAGAGCTGGAACTCGTGTTCGAAGAAGAAGCGGCGGCCGAGAATGCGCCCCACCGGCTCGCCGGCGAGCCTGCGCGCCGTGCGCTGGCTCAGAAGCGCGGCCTTCGCGGGGTCGGCCGCCTCGCCCTCGCGCAGGATCAGCCCGGCGGCGTCGAGGCCGAACGTGTCGCAAAGGAGCAGCCGCGCGTCGAGATCGGGCGTCTCGACCCCGGCCTCGCGCAGGTGCCGGCGGAGCGCGCGATGCAGCGCGCCGATCGTCTCGCCCGATGCGATGCCGCCTGTCATGGCCTGATCCATCATAGGCGGGGTCAGGCGCCCATGGCGGCGAGGCGCGCGGCCTGATCGTCCGCCACCAGCGCGTCCACCAGCTCGTCCATCTCGCCCTCGATCACCCGGTCGAGCTTGTAGAGCGTCAGGTTGATGCGGTGGTCGGTGACGCGCCCCTGCGGGAAATTGTAGGTGCGGATGCGCTCGGACCGGTCGCCCGAGCCGACCTGCGCCTTGCGGTCGGCCGAGCGCTCGGCGTCGATGCGCGAGCGCTCCATGTCGAACAGGCGCGCGCGCAGAACCTGCATGGCGCGGGCGCGGTTCTGGTGCTGCGACTTTTCCGAGGAGGTCACGACGATGCCCGTCGGCAGATGGGTGATGCGCACGGCCGAGTCGGTCGTGTTCACATGCTGGCCGCCCGCGCCGGAGGAGCGCATCGTGTCGATGCGGATGTCCTCGTTGCGGATGTCGATATCCACCTCCTCGGCCTCGGGCAGCACGGCGACGGTCGCGGCCGAGGTGTGGATGCGCCCCTGCGATTCGGTGGCCGGCACGCGCTGCACGCGGTGGACGCCCGACTCGAACTTCAGCCGCGAGAAGACGCCGACGCCCTTCACCGAGGCGACGACTTCGCGATAGCCGCCCGCCTCGCCCTCGGAGGCTTCCAGCACCTCGACCTTCCAGCCGCGCCCGTCGGCATAGCGCTGGTACATGCGGAAGAGGTCACCCGCGAAGAGACCGGCCTCCGAGCCGCCGGTGCCGGCGCGGATTTCGAGAATGGCGCCCTTGGCGTCGGCCGCGTCCTTGGGCAGAAGCAGGATCAGAAGTTCGCCCGACAGCGTTTCCAGCCGCGCCTCGACATCGCCGATCTCGCTGGCGGCCAAGTCGCGCATCTCGCGGTCGGACGCCGGATCGCTCAACATGCCCTTCAGGTCGGCCAGCTCCTGCTCAGCGGCGCGATAGGTGCGGATACCGGCGACCACGTCCTCCAGGCTCGACCATTCCGTGGCGAGCCTCGCATAGGTCTCGTGGTCGGGGCCAGACGCCATCTCGCCCTGCAGCTGGTCGGCCCGCCGCAGGATTTCCGTCATGGTGCTTTCGGGAAGAATGGCCATTCGTCGCCTTCGAGTGGGGCCGCGCGCAGCGACCCGATCGAGGACGGGAGGCTGGCGACGCGCGGTCCGTGCCTGCGCTCAGCAGGGGATGGAATTTTCCGCCGCGAACTCCTCGAGAAGCTGACGGAAGGTCTGCTTCGGGTGCTTGTCAGCGAGATGCGTGGAGATCCGGCGGTGCAGCTCGTCCGTGTCGAGCTCCACCAGCATGGCCTTCACCGGCCCGATCGAGGCCGAGGTCATGGAGATGGACCGGAAGCCGAGCCCGATCAAGGCCATGGCCGAGATCGGACGGCCCGCCATCTCGCCGCAAAGCGTGACCGAGACGGAGTTGCGCCGGGCGGCGTCGAGAATGTCGCGCAGGGCACGCATGAAGGGCGTCGACAGATCGTCGAAGCGCCCGGCGATCTGCGCGTTGCCCCGGTCCACCGCCGAGAAGAACTGGAACAGGTCGTTGGAGCCGATCGAAACGAAGTCGACCAGCTGCATCAGCTCGTCCAGCTGATAAAGCAGCGAGGGCACCTCGATCATGGCACCGAGCTTCAACCGGCGCGGCATGACATGGCCGAAGCGGGTGAGATGCTTGAACTCGCGCGAAATGAGATCGCGCGCCTGACGAAGCTCGCTGAGGTCGGTCACCATCGGGAACATGACGCGCAGCTCGCGCCCGCCCGCCGCCTTGAGCAGCGCGCGAAGCTGGGTGCGCATCAGGCCCGGCCGGTCGAGCGCCAGACGCAGGGCGCGGTAGCCGAGCGCCGGGTTCTCCTCCGGCGACTGGTGGAGATAGGGCAGCACCTTATCGCCGCCGATGTCGAGCGTGCGGAAGGTCACGGGCTTGCCGTTGGCCGCGTCCAGAACCGAGGAGTAGAGCCGCTCCTGGTCGCTGGTCTTGGGCATGGTCGAGGCGATCATGAACTGAAGCTCGGTGCGGAACAGGCCGATGCCCGCCGCGCCCGCCGCTTCCAGCTGCGGTAGATCGACCAGAAGACCGGCATTCATCAGGAGATCGACATCCACGCCGTCCCGCGTGCGGGCCGGCACGTCGCGCAGCGCGAGATAGCGCTGTTGGCGCTTGGCGCGGAACTTCACGCGCTCGGCGAACACGCTCTCGATGTCGGAGGCCGGGCGCAGATGGACGCTGCCCTCCTCGCCGTCGACGATGATGGCGTCGCCCTTTTCCGACATGGAGACGGCGCCCTTGGCCTGCCCGACCACGGGAATGCCGAGCGCGCGCGCGACGATCACCACATGGCTGGTCGGCGCGCCTTCCTCCAGAACGAGGCCGCGGATCTGGTCGCGCCGGTAGTCGAGGAGTTCCGCCGCGCCCATGGAGCGCGCCACGATCACCGCGTCGCCCGACGCGCCTTCAGCGAACATGTCGCCCGAGCGGCCCATCAGCTCGCGAAGCAGGCGATTGGCCAGATCGTCGAAATCGTGCAGCCGCTCACGGAGATAGGGATCGGTCATGTGCATCATGCGCGCGCGCATGTCGTTCTGCACCTTTTCCACCGAGGCCTCGGCGGTCAGGCCGTTGCGCACGGCCTCTTCCAGCCGCCGCACCCAGCCGCGATCATGGGCGAACATGCGATAGGCCTCGAGCACGGCGCGGTGCTCGCCCTCGGCCGCCATATCGCGCCGGGACAGCATGTCCTCGATCGAGATGCGAAGGTTGGACACGGCGCGGTCGAGGCGCGAGACCTCGGCCTCGGCATCCTCGTTGAAGAGATTGGTGACGACGACACGCGGCTCATGCAGCACGACATGACCGAGGCCGATCCCGTCAGCGAGCGCGATGCCCTTGAAATGGACCGGGCGCGAAAGGTCGAGCACGACGCCCGGCCGAGACAGGCCTTCCAGACTGCCGGCCGCGATCATCTCGGCGACCACCATGGCGACGGTTTCGAGCGCCTCGGTCTCCTCGTCGCGGTAGGTGCGCTTTTCCTTGTTCTGCACCACGAGCACGCCCAGCGTGCGCCCGGCGCGCAGGATCGGCACGCCGAGGAAGGAGGTGAAGATCTCCTCGCCGGTCTCCGGCAGATAGGTGAAGGCGGGGTGCTTCTGCGCGTCCTGCAGGTTCAGGGCGCGAGCCGTGGCGGCGATGGTGCCGACGAGCCCTTCCCCCAGGCGCAGCTGCGCCAGATGCACAGAGCCTGGGTTGAGGCCCTCGGTGGCGTAGAGTTCCAGAACGCCGTCCGCCCGCAGCACGTAGAGCGAGCAGACTTCGGCCACCATATTGGCGCCGATCTGACGAACGATCTCGTCGAGCCGGGCCTGTGGCTCCAGCGGCTCGGCCATGAGTTCCCTGATCCGACGCATCAACATGCGCGGTCCCGAGGAGTCGCTTCGCATCAGAGGCGTCTTCCGTCAGCGATGGGCCTTCCGAACCGGACCGTTCCGCTTCGGACGAGGGGGCGGGCGCCCACAGCGGGCGCCCCAGGGATCAAGCTTTGTCGAGACCGTAGACGGAATGCAAGCTCCGCACGGCGAGCTCGGTGTATTCGCCGTCGATCAGGATGGAGATCTTGATCTCCGACGTGGTGATGGCGCGGATGTTGATGCCGCGCGCCGCCAGCGCCTTGAAGGCCGTGGCGGCAACGCCGGTGTGCGAGCGCATGCCGATGCCGATCACCGAGACCTTGGTCATGCCGCGCTCGGACTGCACCACGTCGAAGCGCATCTCGTTCTTGGCGGCCTCGATCACCTGCATGGCCTTGGCGAGGTCGCCGGCGGGAACCGTGAAGGTCATGTCGGTACGCGTGCCGTCTTCCGAGACGTTCTGCACGATCATGTCGACATTGACGCCCGCGTCGGCGAGCGGGCCGAAGATGGCGGCGGCGACGCCCGGCTGGTCCTCGACGCGGCGCAGCGAGATCTGCGCCTCATCCTTGGCGTAGGCGATGCCGGTGACGACCTGCTGTTCCACGATTTCATCCTCGTCGCAAATGAGTGTGCCGGGCGGGTTCAGGAAATCGCCCATGCCCGGCGCGTCCGGGTCCTCGAAGGAGGAGCGCACGAAGGTGCGCACCTTGTGGACCATGGCGAGCTCCACCGAGCGCACCTGAAGCACCTTGGCGCCGAGCGAGGCCATTTCGAGCATTTCCTCGAAGGACACGCGGGCCATGCGCCGAGCCTTGGGCTCGATGCGCGGATCGGTCGTGTAGACGCCGTCCACGTCCGTATAGATATCGCAGCGGTCGGCCTTCAGGCCCGCAGCGATGGCCACCGCCGACGTGTCGGAGCCGCCGCGCCCGAGCGTGGCGATGCGATTGTCGGGCGCCAGACCCTGGAAACCGGCGATCACCGCCACCTGCCCCTCGGCGAAGCGGCGCACGATCTCCGAGCCATCGATCTCCTGGATGCGCGCGGCGCCATGGGTGCCATCGGTGCGGATCGGGATCTGCCAGCCCTGCCAGGAGCGGGCGTTGATGCCCATGTTCTGCAGCGTGATCGCCAGAAGGCCCGCCGTCACCTGCTCTCCGCTGGCCACCACGGCGTCGTATTCGCGCGCGTCGTGCAGCGAGGAGGCCTCGGTGCACCAGCCGACCAGCTCGTTGGTCTTGCCCGACATGGCCGACACGACAACGGCCACCTGATGACCCGCGTCGACTTCGCGTTTCACATGGCGGGCGACGTTGCGGATCCGGGCGATGTCGGCGACGGAGGTGCCGCCGAATTTGAGTACGAGACGCGCCATGAAACCATCGTGCCAGCATGGGCCGCCATCGCGAGAAAAGCGCGAGGTTGGCCCGCAAGATAAAGAAACGCCGGCCGGCGGCGTGTTCCCTTGAATGAAGCGAAGAAGCCGAGGCAGGCGCGCCGAGTTAACCGAACCGGCGCGGTTTCGCAAGCAGAGTGCCGCCCGGCGCCGCGCTTGACATTCGCAGGCCGGGCGGAACATGCGAAAGGACGAGACTGGGCGTATCGGAGAGAAGCATGGCGGACGCAGCGCGGCAGACCACGGTGGACGCGGGCGAGGTGGAACGCTTCTCGCGCCTGTCGGCCGAATGGTGGAACCCGACCGGCAAGTTCAAGCCGCTGCACAAGTTCAATCCGGTGCGGCTCGGCTATCTGCGCGAGCAGATCGCCATGAACTACGGGCGCGACCTCAACTCGCTGACGCCCTTCACCGGCCTTCGCATGCTCGACATCGGCTGCGGCGGCGGGTTGATCTGCGAGCCGCTGGCGCGGCTGGGCGCCGAGGTTCTGGGCGCCGACGCCTCCGCCACCAATATCGAGGTCGCCCGGCTCCACGCCGCGCAGAGCGGCCTCACGATCGACTACCGCGCCGAACCGGCCGAGGCGCTGGACGCGGCGGGCGAGCGCTTCGACGTCGTGCTGGCGCTGGAAGTGGTGGAGCACGTCTCGGACGTCGATCTGTTCCTGCGCTCGGCCGCGCGCATGGTGAAGCCGGGCGGCCTTCTCTTCGTCGCCACGATCAACCGCACGATGAAGGCCATGGCCTTCGCCATCGTCGGGGCGGAATACGTGCTGGGCTGGCTGCCCAAGGGCACGCATCAATATTCCAAGCTGGTGCGCCCGGAGGAAATCCGCCGCCCGGTCGAGGCCGAGGGGCTCGGCTTCATCGACGAAACGGGCGTCGTCTACCACCCCTTGGCCGACGACTGGCGCCGCTCGCGCGACATGGACGTGAACTACATGATGCTGGCGCGCCGGGCCTGAGGCGCCGCGCAAACACGCGCCCGCAACCCAGCAAATGCCTCTTCCGATCCAGCGGAAGCTCTGATAGAGAATGCTTCCGTTTGCAGTCAGGTTTTGTCGCATGGGTCCGCCCGTGCGCCGCAGAGCCCGCCACGAAGGCAGAGCGATCGATGTCAGCCCTTGCGATGCGGTTCCACCCGGAGCGTGACGAGACCCGGGTTCTGGCCTTCCCGCGCTGCCCTACGGCGGAGCGGGTCGCCGCCGCGCGCGAGCTTACGCCCGAACAAAGGCTGGATCTGGAGCGCCTGCGCTGGTTGGCGCTACGCTCTCAGTTGGCGCCCAAGTCCGATCTGGAGCGCGCCTGCTACGTTCTGGCCGGCCAGCCCACAGCTTCGCTCGACCGCTACGCCACGGCTTTCTTCCGGGCCCTGTGCGATCAGGCGACGTCGGAAATGACGGTCTACCGCCCCGGCGCCGCCGAGGTCAGCGACGACGAATGTTGGCTGCTTCGCCTCGTCAGCGCCTGGCGCACCGGACAGGAGGCCGCTGCCGGCGCGCTCGTGTCCTGGCGCGTGCGCCCGCCGGCCCGGCGCTGGATGCGCTTTCTCTCGCACGGCATGGTCCGCGCGCTCGACGCGGCGGCCTGATCCGGCCATGCGACCCGAACCGGCTCCGCTCCGCCGCCGGTTCTCCGCCGACCGCGCTTCCGCGCCCGTCGTCTTCCCTTCATCTCCCTACCTCAAGAACCGGACTGCTCCGCAAGGGCGGCCCTGGAAACAGCCTTCTCCATCTCGCAGTTTAGAATGATTCAAAAGTGGCTTGAAATCGGAGCGGCGCGAGGCTAGTTTAGAACCATTCCAGACGAGCCGATGCCGTCTGCCCCGAATCACAATGCCCCACCCGAAGGAGAATCCCATGGGTTTCGTTGCCGCCAAGATCGAGCCGAGCGCCAAGGAAGACATCGTCAACGGCCTGACGCAGGCTCTTGCCGAGACTGCCGTCGAGACGCTCAAGGCGCAGAACTTCCACTGGAACGTCACGGGCATGAGCTTCGGCGCGCTCCATGAGCTGTTCCAGGAGATGTACGAGGATCACTTCGAGGCGCAGGACCTTCTCGCCGAGCGCATCAAGGCGTTCGACGCCCATGCCGAAGGCCGCTACTCCCTCTATCTCGAGCGCTCCGCCGTGCCTGAGCACGACGGCCGCACCGACGCCAAGACCATGGTCGAAGTCCTGATGAAGGACCAGGAGACCCTGTCCTCGACGCTTTCGGCTCTGGCGCAGGTCGCCGAGCAGCATGGCGACTGGGCGACCAACGACATGGCCACCGGCCGCATCGAGAAGCACGACAAGTTCGCGTGGATGCTCCGCGCTCACCTCAAGACCACTGCCGCCTGATCGGCAGTCCGCCTCGACACATGAAAAAGCCCGCCGGAGCGATCCGGCGGGCTTTTTCGTTCGGGGTCGAGTGCGGACAGCGGAGCGAGGCGGCTTCGGTCAGGCCGCGCCTTCCTCTTCGTCCAGCGGGCAGGGCACGCCTTCCCGCTCGCATTTACGCCGATAGGCGATGGCCCAGAAGGCGGGGTTCTTGTGCTCGGAGCGCAAGCGCTCCATCAGACCGTCGAAGAAACCCTTCTTCGCCTCGGCGCTGCCCGAGCGCGGGAAGGAATCCTTCTCCATCTTCGTCATCATGCAGCCGACGCAGCGTCCAGCCCGCTTGTACTTGCAGACATCGACGCAGGGGCTCGGCGCGTCGGCCCAGATTGGGGAAACCGTCATTGGGTGGGATCGCCTGAGAGAACGTGACTTTTCCCTGAGCTAGGCCGCCTCGGGCACCTTGTCGAGGGTGCGCTCGGTCGCGGCTGGGCTCCCCTCCAGCTTGTCGAGGGGACAAGGCCGGTCCTTCTTCGCGCAGCGCCGGCGGTACATGCGCGACCAGTAGCCGAGCCGGCTGGAGCCTTCCAGCCGCGCCACCAGAAGCGTCAGGAACCCCTTCTTCTCGGCTTTGCCGCCGAGCTTCTTGAAGCGCTTCTTTTCCGGCTTGGTCATGCCGCAGCCGATGCAATGGCCGTTGTCGCGAAACTTGCAGACGGAGATGCAGGGTGAAGGGGCCTTCGCCCAGGTCTTGGATTTGGCCATCGCGTCAGTTCTTGTCCTCGGGCAGCGGCGGCAGCGGAATGGCGGCGATGCCCTCCTCCAGGAGAGCGTGGACGTCGCGGTTCGACGCCTCGCCGTAGATCTGCCGCTCCTCGACCTCGCCATAATGAATGCGCCGCGCTTCGTCGGCAAATCCCGCGCCGACATAGTCGGCCTTGGCGCGAACCTCGCGTGCCATCTCCTGCAGGCGAGAAACCATCTCGGCCATTTCGGGCGGCGCGCCGACCATGGCCGTGCCCTCCCGCAGCGGCGCGACGGCGCGCTCGGAGGTCGAGACCGCCGGTCGCATCAAGGCCTTCGCCACATCGGCCGAGCCACAGATGGGGCATTCCAGCAGGCCGCGCGCGGCCTGGGCCTCGAAATCGGTGCCCGAGCGAAACCAGCCGTCGAACCCGTGCCCAGCCGGCTCGCAGCGCAGCGAATAGTGGATCATGCCTGCGCCAAACCCTTGTGCGGCGCCTGCGCCAAGTCTTCACGCGGCGCATCGGCGAAGTCCGCGCGCGGATCGGGCGCCTCGAAGCGGCGGCGGTTCTTGAGATTGGGAACCTTGGCGCGGATCTCCGCGACGCGCGCCGTGTCGATCTCGGCCAGGGCCACGCCCGGCTCGTCGCCCGCCACTTCCGCCAGCACCTTGCCCCACGGGTCGATGGCGATCGAATGACCGAAGGTCTCGCGCCCGTCCTCGTGCAAGCCCCCCTGCGCCGCCGCCAGCATGAAGCAATTGTTCTCGATGGCGCGGGCGCGCAGCAGGATGTGCCAATGCGCCTCGCCCGTCTGGCGGGTGAAGGCGGCGGGCGCGGTCAGGATCTCGGCGCCGGCCAGCGCCTCGGCGCGGAACAGTTCGGGAAAGCGCATGTCGTAGCAGACGGCAAAACCCAGCCGCGCCGCCCCGCCGTTCACCGCGATATCGGCCACGCCCGCCCGCACGCCGGGCTGGTAGGTCGCCGATTCCCGCCAGCTTTCGCCGCCGTCGAGATCGACGTCGAACATGTGGATCTTGTCGTAGGTCTCCAGCGTCTCGCCATCCGGCCCGAACAGGAAGGCACGGTTGGCCGCCATGCCGCCCAGTGCCGCCACGGCGGTGGAGCCCAGATGCAGCGTGATCGCATGCCGGCGCGCGAGCGCCCGCGCGGCGGCCACCACGGGGTCCGCTTCGGCGGGCTTCAGATGGGCGCGAAACGCCGCCTTGTCGCGGCATAGGATGCCGGTCATCTCAGGCGTCTGGACGTAATGCGCGCCGCGCGACACGGCCTCGCCGACCAGGCGCTCCATGGTCTCGGCGTTGCGGGCCGGGTCGATCCCGGAGCGCATCTGAACGAGCGCGGCCTTGAACACCGTCATGGCGCGAGCCTCCTCAGGCGGCCAGCAGCGGATCGAGCTTGCCCGCCCGGTCCAGCGCGTAGAGATCGTCGCAGCCGCCGACATGCGTTTCGCCGATGAAGATCTGCGGGAAGGTCGAGCGGCCTGGGGCGCGCTGCATCATTTCCTGGCGGAAGGCCGGGTCCACCGTCGCGTCCTTCTCCTCGAAGGCGACGCCTTTGGACAACAGAAGCTGCTTGGCGCGCGCGCAGTAGCCGCAGAGCTGGCGGGTGTAGATCGTGACGGGGGGCATGGAGCGTCCTCGAGCAGACAGACAGGCAAATCGACCATCCCATATGCGGTCAAGCGCGCCCGGCTGCAACCCTTGCGAAGACGAGCACATCGACCTCCCGCGCCCCGGCGCGCTTGAGCGCGCGCACCGCGCTCGACACCGTGGCGCCCGTGGTGAACACGTCGTCCACCAGAAGCACCCGTCGCCCGCTCACCGCGCCCACCTCCCGCGCCGGCACCTCGAAGGCGCCGCGCACATTGGCGAGCCGCTCGGCTGGGCCGAGGCCGACCTGCGAGCGGGTGCGCCGGGTGCGACGAAGCGCCATGGGGGCGAAGGGCGGATGGCCGCTCGCCAACAGTCGGGCGAGCTCCGCCGACTGGTTGAAGCGCCTGCGGAACAGGCGCGTGCGGTGAAGCGGAACGGGCACGATCACCTCGGCATCGGCCAGAAGCTCCGCCCCCGCCCGCCGCATCCAGCCGGCCATGAGCGGGGTGAGGTCGGTGCGGTCGCCATATTTGAGGCGCGAAACGAGCCGGGCGGCCAGATCCTCGTAGATCACGGCGGCGCGCAGACGCGCGAAGGCCGGCGGCTCGGCGATCGCCTCCGCCGACAGGAAGCCCTTGCCGAGATCGAAGGAGAAGGGCAGGCCCAGTGCCTCGCAATAGGGACGCTCGATGAAGCGCATGCCGCGCCAACAGATCGGGCACAGCGCCGCCGCCTCGCCCACCGCCACGCCGCAGCCCGGGCACACTGGCGGATAAAGAAAGCGCGTGAGGGAGCGCTGCACCAGCGTCCAACCCCGCAACATCGGCACCATGGCCTTTCTCCCTCCCCTGCCCGCCGGCCCACGTCTTCGCCGACGATCGCCGCCCCTGACAGGCCGCGCTGCGCACCTCGCCGCGCCCGGCCTGGAAATTCCGTTCGCCTTCCGGCCCAAACTCCACGATATAGCCCCTGCGGCCGGCTACAAGGCCGATGATCCCCCCTGCCGCGCGAGGCCTCCCGCGCGGCGCCGCTTGCCGAGGCTTTTCCATGACCGAAGCCGCTGCCGCTCCGTTCGACCGGTCCCTTCTCGATCAGCGCCGCCTGCGCGCCCATAAGAACGCAGAGCCGGGCGCGGACTTTCTGCTCCAGGCCGTGGCCGAGGAGCTGGTGGACCGATTGTCGCTGGTGCAGCGCCGCTTCGCGATCGGCGTCGATCTTGCCGGCCATGGCGGCCAGCTTGCCGCGCGCCTAGTGGCGGGCGGTCAGGTCGAACGCCTCGTTCGGGTGGAGCGCGACGCGCGCTTTCTCCGCGCCGGGGAGGAAGGGATCGTGGCGGACGAAGAGGCACTGCCGCTGGGCGACGAGAGCGTCGATCTCGTGGTGTCGGCCCTCTCGCTCCATCTCACCAACGACACGCCGGGCGCTCTCGTGCAGATCCGCCGCGCGCTGAAGCCCGACGGCCTGTTTCTCGCCGCGCTGCTCGGCGGCGAAACGCTGAACGAGCTGCGCTCCAGCCTGCTCGCGGCGGAGGCCGAGCTGATGGGCGGCGCGTCGCCCCGCGTCGCGCCCTTCGCCGATCTGCGGGAGGCCGGCGCGTTGCTCCAGCGCACGGGTTTCGCCCTGCCGGTGATCGACCAAGACCGGCTGACGGTGCGCTACGACACGCTGTTCCACCTGATGCGCGACCTGCGCGCCATGGGCATGACCAACATGCTGCGGGCGCGCTCGCGCCGCCCGGTGAGCCGGCGCCTGTTTCTCAAGGCGGCGGAAATCTATGCCGAGCGCTTCGCCGACCCGGACGGCCGCCTGCGCGCCACTTTCGACATCGTCTATCTCTCCGGCTGGCGGCCGCACGACAGCCAGCAGAAGCCCTTGAAGCCCGGCAGCGCGCAGATGAGCCTCGCGGAAGCGCTGCGTCCCAAGGCCGAGGGATAGGGGGCCCGGTCGGAGCGAGGCCTATTCGGACGCGAGGGCGGTGCTGATCTTGGCGAAGACGCCGTCCATCATGCCGCCGATCGACTGGCCCGTGGCCGACACGCCGCCGATGATGGCCATGGCGATCAAGGACGCAAGCAGAGCGTATTCGATCGCCGTCGTGCCCCGGACATCGCCCATGCCGCGCCGGATGCGGCGCCCCAGGGCGCTCAACACGCCCCCCGCTGCGAACCGTCGGGGAAGTGCAGGCACGGGCCGATCTGCGAGGGCGCGGCCGGGCCACCCATGGCGAAGGAGAAGCCCGACGGCTTGACCGAGCCGGTCATGGTCATGTCGATGCCGTCGCCGCTCAGGCTGCGCTCGGAGCGCGGCGAGAAACCGACGACCACCGCGAGCACCAGCGGGCCGAGAAGAAGCGTCGCTCGCAGCAGCGCGGACGCCACGCCCCCTTGGCGGCGGCTTCGACGTTTGATGCGGGATCGGGTCATGCGGCCCTCCGGGCGAATGCGGCCAAGTCTTCCCCTCAGCATCGCTCAAGAGGGGTAAAGCGCGCTTTAAGCCCTATGCTTAACGCCCGAAGCTCCGTCGGATTAAGAGCGTCTAACAAAATCTCTGGGCGGAGGATGGTCGAGGGATTTTCGTCGGGGACGAGGAGCGAAGCTTAAGTGATGCCGGGCTCAGGGCCAAGCATTCGCGACGACGTCCACGGCGAAAAGACTAAGGCCAGCTGACCCCACGAGGTTTTGTTAGGTGCTCTAAAGCAGCTCCTCCAGGAACGGGATCAGCGGCAGGTCGGCCGGCGGCATGGGATAGGCGCGAAGATCGGCCGCACGCACCCATTGGATCCGCTGCCCCTCCAAACCCTGCGGAATACCCTCGAAGCGGCGGCAGACATAGAGCGGCATCAGGAGGTGGAAGCCCTCGTAGTTGTGGCTGGCGAAGGTCAGCGGTGCCAAGCAGTCGGCCTTGGTCTCGACGCCGATCTCCTCGCGCAGTTCGCGGATCAGCGTCTCTTCCGGCGTCTCGCCCGGCTCGACCTTGCCGCCGGGAAACTCCCAGAGACCGGCAAGGCTCTTGCCCTCCGGCCGTTCGGTCAAAAGGATGCGGTTGTCGGCGTCGAGAAGCGCGCAGGCCGCGACGAGGAGAAGGCGGGGCGTCGGCATGGCGGCTGCGCTTTCGAACGGAGAATCAGACAGTGACGCCCGGCGGGGCGCGGTAGACGTAGCGATAGGCTTCGCGGAAACCGAGGCGGCGGTAAAGCGCCAGGCCGGCCGCATTGTCGGCCTCGACCTGCAGCCAGCCCGTGCGCGCGCCGCGATGAACGGTGTGGCGCAGCGCCGTGACCACGAGATCGCGCCCGAGCCCCTGGCCGCGCGCGGCGGGCACCACGGCGACGTCCAGAATCCCGGCGAGATCGTTGTCGGTGATGGCGAGGGCGACGGCGGTCGGCGCGCCGGCCTCGCTCTCCACCACGAAGAAGGCAGCAGGCGGGCGAATGGCGCCGAGCACGGCCTCCAGCCCCGGGCGCAGGGCCGCCGGGCGCTCATGAACGGCGAGCGAGGCTTCGAGATAGCGCTGCCCGTCGTGGATCGGGATGCGATCGATCCCGGCGCTGAGATCGATCTCAGACAGATCGGCGGTGTAGACGAGCGACTCCCCGAAGCGCGACCAGCCGGCCGCGTCGAGATGGGCGGCGAGCTTGGGCGAGCAGAGCGGCGACTGGCGAAACAGGAGCGGCCGGCCGACCTCGGCGAAGCGCAACCGCGCCGCCTCGATGCGCGCCTCGATATCGGCGTCGTCCGAACGGTCGAGCGGGTTCACCGAGTTCAGCCGCTTGGCCGGGAAGCTCGTCGTCAGGCGCACCGCCCAAGTGCCGTCGAAAAAGGTCGAGGAGGCCGGCCATGCCCGAAAGCCCGCCGCCTCGAGGCGACGGACCACGGACAGGCTCGCCGGCGCGTCAGCTCCGATAGTCGCCATTGATCGCGACATACTCCTTGGTGAGGTCGCAGCTATAGACCGTCCAGCGCCCGTCCCCGAGCCCCAGTTCGACGCGGATGGCGATCTCGTCCTTCCGCATCTCGGCGGAGGCGACGGCCTCCTCGTAAGCCGGGTCGCGCTCGCCCTCGACGGCGACGCGCACGTCGCCGAAGGAGATCGCCAGCTTGTCGCGCTCGGCCGGCTCGCCGGCTTTGCCGACCGCCATGACGACGCGGCCCCAATTGGCGTCCTCGCCGGCCACCGCCGTCTTCACCAGCGGCGAATTGGCGATCGACAGCGCGATGCACTTGGCCGAGCGATCGTCCACCGCGCCGGACACGGTGACCTGAATCTCCTTGCGCGCGCCCTCGCCGTCGCGCGCCACCTGTCGCGCGAGGTCTAGGAGCACGGCGTTCAGCGCCTCGCGGAAGGGCTGGAGACGCGGATCGGCAGCGTCGGTCACCTGCGGATTGCCGGCCTTGCCGGTGGCGAAGAGAAGCAGCGTGTCGGAGGTGGACGTGTCGGAATCCACCGTCACCGAATTGAAGCTCGGGCCGACGGCCTCGGTCAGGAGCGTCTGGAGAACGGCGGGCGAAATCGCCGCGTCGGTGGCCAGAAACGAGAGCATGGTCGCCATGTCGGGCGCGATCATTCCCGCGCCCTTGGCGATGCCGTTCAGCGTCACTTGGGCCTCGCCCAGCGCGACGGTGCGGGTCGCGACCTTGGGATAGGTGTCCGTGGTCATGATGGCGTTGGCCGCCTCGCGCCACAGCGCGCCGTCGACGCCGGCGACGAGCGCCGGCACCTGCGCGTTGATCTTGGCCGGGTCCAGCGGCTCGCCGATCACGCCCGTGGAGGCGAGAAAGACCTCGTCCGGACGGCAGCCCAGCGCCTCGGCCATCGACTGGGCCGTGGCCTCGCAGGTGGCAAGGCCCTTCTTGCCGGTGAAGGCGTTGGCATTGCCCGAATTCACCAGAAGCGCGCGGGCCGTGCCAGCCTTCAAAGCGGCGCGGCAATGATCCACCGGCGCGGAGGGGCATTTCGACGTCGTGAACACCCCGGCGACGCTCGTTCCCTCCTCGAAGCGCATCAGGAGGAGATCGGTGCGGTTCTTGTACTTGATGCCGGCTTCGGCGGTCGCGATGGCGACGCCGGGAACCGTGGGCATGTCGGGATAGGAGGTCGGCGCGAGCGGCGAAACGGCGGTGGCCATGTCTGTTCCCTCTTGGGAGGATGGGGCGAACGGGCGCTTCCTGCCCGATGCGTCTTCGCGCCGCAAGGGCCGGCGCCGTGTTGGCCCGCATCAGGCAACGAAAACGCCCGCGACGGATCGCGGGCGCAAGGATTGGAGAGCTGGGCGGCGCGGGGAATGCGCCGCGCTTGAAGCTCAGTTGGCGGTGGCGGGCGCCGGGGCGGGCTCGGCGGCCTGATCGGCCTCGTCGGCGGCCGCTTCCGGGTCGCTTCCGGCCTTGCCGGACATGGCCTTTTCCATCGCCTCGACCTGGCCCTTCAGCGCCGGGTCGACATAGCTCACCTTCTCTTCCTCGCGGGCGGCCTGCACCATGGCGATGTACTTCTCGCGCATGACGATCTGGCGCACCTGATCCTTCACCTCGTCGAAGGCTGGGGGCTGCTGCTTGCGCTTTTCCAGGACCTTGATGACATGCCAGCCGAACTGCGTCTGGATCGGCTCCTTGGTGTAGGAGCCCGGCTCCAGCTTGAAGGCCGCCTCCTCGAAGGCCGGCACCATCTGGCCGGGGCCGAAGAAGCCGAGATCGCCGCCCTGCGGGCCGGTCGGGCCGGTGGACTTCTCCGCCGCCACGGCATCGAAATCCTTGCCGGCGTCGAGTTCCTTGATCGCCGCCTCGGCCTCTTCCTTGGTGGGAACGAGGATGTGCTTGGCGTGGATCTCCTCCACCGGCTTCATCGATGCGACCTCGGCGTCGTAGCGCGCCTTGAGCTCGACGTCGGTGATGGCCGAGATACCGTTCTTCTCGAAATAGGCGTTGTGCAGCGCGCGCTCGCGCAGGAAGGCGATGCGGCGGGCGACGTCGGGTTCGTCGCCCAGCTTGGCGGCCTCGGCCTTCTCGGCCAGCGCCTTGATGTCGATCAGGGCCGAGAGCACGGCGAGGCGCTGCTGCTCGGGCGGCAGCTGGCCGAACTGGCCGGCGAGATCGGCCGAGGCGGCCTGAAGATCGGCCTCGGTGATCTCCTGCGAGCCGACCTTGGCGAGCACCGTCTCGGGCGGGATCGGGGCGGGCGCGGGGGCCGCCGCGGGGGCTGCCGCAGCGCCTGCCGCGGGCGCGGGGGCCGGCGCGGGCGTGTCCTGTGCGAAGGCGGGCGCGGCGAAGGCGAGCGAGGCGGAAAGCAGGGCGAGGCCGGAGGCGGCGCGCCGGAAGCGGGTCAGGGACGGCATGGCTTGAATGAGCCTTTCAAGAAAGCGGCGCCCGACGAAGACGAATCGCGAAGCACGGCAGGGTCTATCCCATAGCGCAAAGAAGGGGCTTTGCGGTGTTTTGAGGGCCGCCGCGCGCCGGGGCGCGGCGTTGACATCGATCAGGTGCCCTCTTATCTCTCGCACGTTTTAGAAGTCCAGCCGCCTTCATCCTGGCTGCATCCGTCGGATGCTGTGGCCGATGCCGGCCATCGGCGGCGGACGGCGGGCGCTCCGCGCCCGATCGAAGTTTCCTGGAAGGACGTTACGGATGGTGAGTTTCGGTGGCCTAGCCCGCAAGCTCCTGGGGTCGGCCAACAGCCGCCGGGTCCGCAAGTTCGAGCCAACGGTGCGCGAGATCCTGGCGCTGGAGCCCGAGATGGCCGCGCTCAGCGACGAGGCGCTGCGCGCCCGCACGAGCCAGTTCCGGGACGAGATCGCCAAGGGCCGCACGATCGACGACCTTCTCGTGCCGGCCTTCGCCACGGTGCGCGAGGCGGCCAAGCGCGCGCTGGGCCTTCGCCCCTTCGACGTGCAGATGATCGGCGGCATGGTTCTGGCCGGCGGCTCGATCGCCGAGATGCGCACGGGCGAAGGCAAGACGCTGGTCGGCACCCTGCCCGTCTATCTCGCAGCGCTGGAAGCCAAGGGCGTCCACGTCGTGACGGTGAACGACTATCTCGCCCGCCGCGACGCGGCCACGATGGGCCGGGTCTACAATTTCCTCGGCCTCAGTGTCGGCGTCATCATGCACGGGCTGACCGACGAGGAGCGTCGCGCCGCCTACGAGTGCGACATCACCTACGCCACGAACAACGAGCTCGGCTTCGACTATCTCCGCGACAACATGAAGTACGAGCGCTCGCAGATGGTGCAGCGCGGGCATCATTTCGCGATCATCGACGAAGTGGACTCGATCCTGATCGACGAGGCGCGCACGCCGCTCATCATCTCCGGCCCGCTGGACGACCGCTCCGATCTCTACCGCACGATCGACAGCTTCATTCCGCAGCTTTCGCCCGAAGACTACGAGGTCGACGAGAAGCAGCGCCAGGTCTCCTTCACCGAGGACGGCACGGAGAAGCTCGAACGGCTTCTGGAAGCGGCCGGCCATCTCGTGGGCGACTCGCTCTACGACATCGAGAACGTCACGATCGTCCATCACGTCAACAACGCGCTGAAGGCCCACAAGCTCTTCAACCGCGACAAGGACTACATCGTCCGCAACGACGAGATCGTCATCATCGACGAGTTCACCGGCCGCATGATGCCGGGCCGCCGCTTCTCCGAAGGGCTGCACCAGGCGCTGGAGGCCAAGGAAGGCGTCACCGTCCAGCCCGAGAACCAGACGCTCGCCTCGATCACCTTCCAGAACTATTTCCGCATGTACAAGCGCCTCGCCGGCATGACCGGCACGGCGGTGACGGAAGCGGCCGAGTTCGCCGACATCTACAATCTCGACGTGATCGAGATCCCGACCAACCTCCCCGTCAAGCGCCTGGACGAAGACGACGAGGTCTATCGCACCAACGAGGAGAAGTTCCGCGCGATCGCCAAGGAGATCCGCGCGACGGCCGAGCGCGGCCAGCCGATCCTCGTCGGCACGACCTCGATCGAGAAGTCGGAAATGCTGGCAGAGCGCCTGCGCCAGGGAGGCCTGAAGGACTTCCAGGTCCTGAACGCGCGCTATCACGAGCAGGAGGCCTATATCGTCGCCCAGGCCGGCGTGCCGGGTGCGGTAACCATCGCCACCAACATGGCCGGTCGCGGCACGGACATCCAGCTCGGCGGCAATCTGGAAATGCGGGTCGAGCGCGAGCTCGCCGAGATGCCGGAGGGGCCCGAGCGCGAGGAGGCGATCGCCGCCATCCGCACCGACATCCAGCGCCTCAAGGAAAAGGCGCTCGCCGCCGGCGGCCTCTACGTGCTCGCCACCGAGCGCCACGAGTCGCGGCGCATCGACAACCAGCTTCGCGGCCGCTCCGGCCGCCAGGGCGACCCCGGCAAGTCGAAGTTCTACCTGTCGCTTCAGGACGACCTGATGCGCATCTTCGGCTCCGAGCGCATGGACACGATGCTGACCCGCCTGGGGCTCAAGGAGGACGAGGCGATCGTCCATCCTTGGATCAACAAGGCGCTGGAGAAGGCGCAGAAGAAGGTCGAGGCGCGCAACTTCGACATCCGCAAGAACCTTCTCAAATACGACGACGTGATGAACGACCAGCGCCGCGTCATCTTCGAGCAGCGTCTCGAACTGATGGACGCGCAGTCGCTGGACGAGACCGTCGCCGACATGCGCCACGAGACGATCGAGCTTCTGGTCGCCCGCCGCATGCCCGAGCGCGCCTATCCCGAGCAGTGGGAAACCGCCGCGCTGACCGAGGAGATCCGCGAGTTCCTCAATCTCGACCTTCCCATCGCCGCCTGGGCGGAAGAGGAAGGCATCGACGAGGGCGACGTTCGCACCCGCATCGTCGAGGCGGCGGACAAGGCCTTCGCCGACAAGGAAGAGCGCTTCGGCGCCGACATCATGCGCTATATCGAGCGCTCGATCGTCCTGCAGACGATCGACGCCCTGTGGCGCGAGCATCTGGTCAATCTCGACCATCTGCGCTCGGCCGTCGGCTTCCGGGGCTATGCCCAGCGCGATCCGCTGAACGAGTACAAGTCGGAAGCCTTCGAGCTTTTCCAGTCCATGCTGACGAGCCTTCGCGAGCGCACGACGCAGCAGCTCATGCGCGTCGAGATCGTCCGCCCGGAGGACGAGGCGCCGAGCCTGCCGGAGATGCAGGCCCATCACATCGATCCGACCACGGGCGAGGACGAGTTCGGCCAGGGCGCCGCGCGCCTTACCGCCGACTTCACCCCGACCGAGGAGTCCCCGCTGCAGGTCGATCCGAACGATCCCTCCACTTGGAGCTCGATCAGCCGCAACGCCCTCTGCCCCTGCGGCTCGGGCAAGAAATACAAGCACTGCCACGGCGCCTACGAGCAGATCGCCTGAGGCAGGCAGGATTGAGCGAAAAAGGCCGGCAGTGACGCCGGCCTTTTTCGCTTCCGGAGACAGACTGAAAAAGGACGGCCCGTTTAGCGGGATGGCGGCTCGATCGGGAAGGACGTTCTCTTCTGGTCGGTCGAAACCGATCTCGGCATTCGAGCTTTCCAGGCCGACTGACAGAATGTTGCGACCTGCGCGATGAGAGGCGTACATCGCATGTGTGAACGTGGACCCCTGCCCCTCGCCCTCCGAAGCCCTGGCTGTCGCCGAGGCAGCGTTTCGTTCTCGGTCTGAAGGGGCATCCTGTGCGTTTGTCGCAGGCTCGCTCATGCGAGGACTAGGCACTCCCTTGTCCGACATCGACATGGTCGCTTCTGTACGCCTCCCCTGAGGCCGAGAGCCGCGAGTCCCTCATTCACGAAGGCGTCCCCGTCGACACGTTCGTCCACGACAGGAAGACGCCGGCATGGTTCGTGGATGACGACGTAGCGCGGGGTCGTCCCTCCCTCCTCAACATGATCGCAGAAGGCACGGTGACCGGCGATGCGCCTCGCCACGCCGAATTGTTGCGACAGACCGTATTGGAGCGGCTCCATGTGGGGCCGGCCCCTCTAACCCAAGGCGAGTTGAACGCTTGGCGTTATGAAATCACCGATGCGATCAACGACCTGAAGGGTGAGCGCAGCACCACCGAGGCTCTGGCCATCGGCGCCATGCTTTATCCAAAGCTCGTGAGGCTTACGCTACGGGGCCGAGATCGCTGGTTCGACGAACACCGCCGCGTCGCTCCGCCATCCTGGCGCGCATGAAGCAGGAAACTCGCTCAACACGTTGCGGCGGCCACGATCGGTCGGCCGTCTATTTATCCCGCGAGGCGTCCGAGACGTTGCGCTTCTGGAGGAGGGCCTTGAACATCGAACTCTTGGCGGTGGCGATCGGCTTGCCGTCGCGGTCGAAGCCTTCGCGGCGGTGCTGCTCGGCGGCGTAGGCCTCGGCGGAGATCGGCGAGCCGGTCTTGTAGACCAGATTCGGCGTCGTCGCGAACTCTTCCGGGGCGAGCGTCGAAGCGATCTGCTTTTCCAGCTCGTCGTCGGCCTGGCGCTTGGCGACCAGCTCGGCGGGCTCGGCCACGGCTGGGCAGGTGCCGTCGGGATCGAGCACGCGGCCGTCGCTCAAGGTGGCGTCGAAGACGTAGCGCTTCTCGCAGGTGGCGACGGCGACGGGCTTCTTGGTCAGCTCGAACCGGTCCGTGCCTTCCTTCAGCATCTTCCAGAAGGCGTAATGCTCGGAATTCTTATGGCGCGCCATGTTCTTGGGCGTCATGCGGAAGGGCAGCGCCTGGAACTGGATCGAGCGCTGGCCGCCCTGGAAGGCGTGGCGGGCGAGCGCGTAGAGCTCCTCCATCTGCCAATTGTCCATGGCGTAGCAGCCGGACGAATTGCAGGAGCCATGCACCATCAGGTTCTGGCCGGTGGAGCCGTTGGCCCGGTCATAGGCGTTGGGATAGCCCATGTCGAAGGCGAGATGGTAGTTCGAGTTCGGGTTGAGATGGCCGGGCGTGACGGAATAAAAGCCCTCGGGCGCCTGCCGGTCGCCCTCTTTACGCTTGGGGCCGAGCTTTCCCGACCAGGCGCAGATCGGATAGGTCTTGAGCAGGGCGAAGCTGCCGTCGCTCTTCTGCTTCCAGACCTCGAGCTCGGATTCCTCCTTGTAGATCCGCACCATGATGGCGGAGTTCTCGCCCATCTGGTTGACGCGGATCAGCTTGACGAGGCTGGGCGGCAGCGGCGCGTCGGCGCCCATGAGATCGCCGAAGTCGGCGCCGCCCTGGCAACCGGCCAGCACCATGAGCGTGCCGGCGAGGAGAGTTGCTGCAGCAAGGCGGCGGCGTGCGGACATGTCCCTCTCAACCCCTCAGGCCGGCCATGTGCCCCGATCGGCAAGCCGGCGAACCGATCGTCTCCGAACGGGCAGGCCAGACCCGCACCGTCGCATGATCCCTTCCTTGTCGATCCGGGACGGTTTCCAATCCCTTAACGACGGATGAAAAATGCGTGACTTTCCTCGGCCGAACCTGACGTCGCATCCGATGGAGCCGAAGCCAAGCGGAAACGCCCGGGGGCACCACCGCGCGGCAACCCCGGGTTTCTTCCCTACAGGAAATTCGTGCCCGACAAAAGCTGGTATCAGACCTTGAGGTCGCGGCCGATTGCGAGGAACTTCTCGCGGCGCTCGCGGCGCAGCGCCGGTCCGTCCAGTTGGGAGAGCTCGGTCAGCGCGGCCTCGATCCGGTCGGCCGCCGTTTCGATCGCCACGTCCTTGTCGCGATGCGCCCCGCCCAGCGGTTCCGAGACGATCTCGTCGATCACGCCGAAGCCCTTGAGGTCCTGCGCGGTGATCTTCATGGCCTGGGCCACGTCCTTGGCGCGCGCGGCGTCGCGCCAGAGGATGGAGGCGCCCGCCTCCGGCGAGATGACGCTGTAGATCGCGTGTTCCAGCATCAGGACGCGGTTGGCGGCGGCGATCGCGATGGCGCCGCCCGAGCCGCCCTCGCCGATGATCAGCGAGACCAGCGGCACTTCGAGGCGAAGGCAGGTCTCGGTGGAGCGGGCGATGGCCTCGGCCTGGCCACGCTCCTCGGCGCCGATGCCGGGATAGGCGCCGGCCGTGTCCACCAGGGTCAGGACCGGGATGCCGAAACGCTCCGCCATTTCCATGACGCGCACGGCTTTACGGTAGCCCTCGGGCCGGGCCATGCCGAAATTGTGCTTGAGGCGGGTCTGCGTGTCCGCGCCCTTTTCCTGCCCGATCACCGCGACCGAGCGGCCGCGAAAGCGGCCGAAGCCGGCGATCACGGCATAGTCCTCGGCAAAGTACCGATCGCCCGCCAGCGGCGTGAAGTCGGAGATGAGCTTGCCGATATAGTCCACGCAATGGGGCCGGTCGGGATGGCGGGCGACCTGCGTCTTCTGCCAGGGCGTCAGCTTGCGGTAGAGCTCGACCAGCGCGTCGGACGAGCGCTTCTCCAGACGCTGGATGTCCTCCGAAACGTCGAGACTGTCCTCGCCCGAGCCGATCTTCTTGAGTTCGATGATCTGGCTGTCGAGATCGGCGACGGGTTTTTCGAAGTCGAGATAATTGTGCATCCAGCAGCGGCCCGGAGCCGTCCTCGTGGCAGGGCCAGCGGCGCGCGGGCCTCGTTGCTCTAAACCACCGGCCGTCTTCGGCCGGGTGGCGCCGCCGTCCCGCAGGGGGTGTTCGCGTCGGCCGGCAAACTGGCGATCCGCCCACCCTTTGTCAAGGAAAGGCGCCGGGCCGGCGCCTATTCCTCCGCCGCCAGGGCCGAGAGCGGGTGGTGGTCGGTGACGAGGCGCATCAGGCGCTCTTCCAGAACATGGGTGTAGATCTGCGTCGTGCCGATGTCGGCATGGCCCAGAAGCTCCTGCACGGCGCGCAGATCGGCCCCGTTCTGCAGGAGATGGCTGGCGAAGGCGTGGCGCAGCACATGCGGCGAGACGCGGGCCGGGGCGATGCCGGCGCGAAGCGACAGGAGCTTCAGGTCCCTGGCGAAGCTCTGGCGCGTCAGGTGGCCGCTTTCCGACAGGGCCGGAAACAGCCAGGGGCTGTCCGGCGCCCCCTCCCCCCCGGCGCCCGGCAGCGCCTTCAACGCCGCGCCGAAGCGCTGGAGCGCATCGCGCGCCCGCTCGCCGACAGGCACCATGCGCTCCTTGTTGCCCTTGCCGCGCACCACGATAAGCCGCTGGCGCGAGCGCAGGACGGCGCGCGGCAGCGACACGAGCTCGGACACGCGAAGCCCCGTAGCGTAGAGAAGCTCCACCAGCGCATGCATGCGCAGCGCCCGCGCCAGCGCCGCGTTGTTGAGCTTGGGGTCGGCCGCGTCCCGCTCCGCCTGGCCGATCAGCGCGTCGACCTCCGCCTCGGACAGGATCTTGGGCAGGCTTCTGGCCTTGCGCGCGCCCTCGATGGGCGAAGTCGGGTCGTCCGGCCGGATGCTCTCGGCATAGAGGAACTTGAAGAACTGACGCAGCGCGCTGAGGCGGCGCGACAGGCTGGAGGGCGCGAAACCCTCCTCGTCGAGCTGGTCGATATAGTGGCGAATCGCCTCCGTGGTGGCCGCGCAGAGGCTCATGCCCTCCCCCACAACGAACTCGCGCGCATGGTCGAGATCGCGGCGATAGGCCTGGAGCGTGTTCTCCGCCGCGCCCCGTTCCACCGCCATCATTTCCAGAAAGCTCTCGATCCGCGCCCCGTCCAGCGTGCCGCCGCTCATCGAAGGCCCTCCCCAGGCGCCGCCTCGGGCGTGGGTTGCGCGGGCTGGGGCGGCGCTGCCGGCCGCTTCTCCTGAAGGGCGGGAATCGGCACGGGCATCGTGATGGGTCCGATCTCGGGCCGGACAAAGGTCACGAGCACCCACATGACGGAAAGAACCGCCCCCGCCAGAAGGGCGAGAACCAGGAGAAGACGGGTGAGTGTCGGCATGTGTCGGCTTGGCTTCCCTTTCGCGGCCGTCTCGCGCGCGGCGCCGCGTCTCGTCCCCCGCGCCTATCTAGAGGCTGGCGCGAAACAGCGACAGGCGTTTTCTCGCGAGCTTCCCGTGGACGGGCGCGCCGCCGCCGGGTTTGCCGCCCGCCGAACCGTCCGGTTCGCTTGACGGCATTGGGGTTTTCTGGTCTCAGACCATCGCTTTACAAGCATTTTTGAAGCTTTCGTTCCATGACCGGTGCCGACCACGAGCCTTTGCATCATGACGCCGTCGCCCGGTTGAACGGGCGCTCGGTGGTGCTCGTCGGCCTCATGGGCGCGGGCAAGACCACGGTCGGCAAGCGGCTGGCCGCGCTGCTCGACCTGCCCTTCGCCGACACCGACCAGGAAATCGAGGAAGCGGCGCGCATGAGCGTGGCCGAGCTCTTCGCCGCCTATGGCGAGCCGGAGTTCCGCGCGCTGGAAGCGCGGGTCGTGGCGCGGCTGACGGAAGGCGCGCCGCGCGTCATCGCCACCGGCGGCGGCGCCTTCATGAACGAGGACACGCGGCGCATCCTGAAGGAGCGCTCGATCACGGTCTGGCTCAAGGCCGATCTCGACACGCTGATGGAGCGCGTTCTGAAGCGCCCGACGCGCCCGCTCCTGAAGACGGCCGATCCGCGCGCCACGATGAAGAGCCTGATGGACGTGCGCTATCCCGTTTATCGCACGGCGGACATCCACATCCACTCGCGCAACGGAAAGCGCGACACGATCGCGCGCGAGATCATCCAGTCGCTCATGCGCCGACCCGGCCACAGGCCGGACCAGCGCAAGCCCGGACAGAAGAAAGCCGCGTCATGACCGACGAGACCCGCCAGAGCGTTCGCGTCGAACTGGGCGAGCGGTCATACGACATCCTGATCGGCTCGGGCCTCCTGGCCGAGGCGGGCGCCGAGATCGCCCGCCGCCTGCCCGGCGCGCAGCTCCTGATCGTGGCCGACGAGCGGGTGGACGATCTGCATGGCGAGGCGCTGCGCGCCTCTCTCGACCACGCCGGCCTCGGCCACGCCACGATGCGCCTGCCCTCTGGCGAGCCCACCAAGAGCTTCCGGCATTTCGAGGCGGTGGTGGACCGCATTCTGGAAGAGCGGCTGGAGCGGGGCGACGCCGTGGCCGCGTTCGGCGGCGGCGTGGTGGGCGATCTGGCGGGCTTTGCGGCCGGCGTCGCGCGGCGCGGCATGCGCTTCGTGCAAGTGCCGACTTCGCTTCTGGCCCAGGTCGATTCCTCCGTCGGCGGCAAGACCGGCATCAACTCCCCGCGCGGCAAGAATCTCGTCGGCGTGTTCCACCAGCCGGCGCTGGTGATCGCCGACACCGACGTTCTGGAAACGCTGATCCCGCGCGAGTTCGCCGCCGGCTATGCCGAGGTGGTGAAATACGGCCTGATCGACCGGCCGGACTTCTTCCACTGGCTGGAGGAGAAGCGCGGCGCGATCTTCGCCGGCGGGCCGGAGCGGGCCGAGGCGATCGCCGCGAGCTGCCGCGCCAAGGCCGAGGTCGTGGCCGGCGACGAGCGGGAGGACGGCGCCCGGGCGCTGCTCAATCTCGGCCACACGTTCGGCCATGCGCTGGAATCGGTGGCGCGCTACGATGCCGAGCGGCTGGTGCATGGCGAGGCCGTGTCGATCGGCATGGCGCTCGCGCATCGCTTTTCCGTGCGCCAGGGCCTCTGCCCCGGCCAGGATTCCGAGCGGGCCGTGGCGCATCTGCGCTCCGCCGGCCTGCCGACCCGCATTCAGGACATTCCCGGCCCCGCCTTCGGGCCGGACGCGCTGATGGGCAAGATCGCGCAGGACAAGAAGGTCGTACGCGGCGCGCTGACCTTCATCCTGACGCGCGGCATCGGCCGCTCCTTCGTGGCGCGTGACGTCGACCCCGCCGAGGTCGCCCGCTTTCTCGAAGCGGAACTCGCAGCTTAAAGCCACTCCGGGAACAACGGTCTAGATCGGTTCGCTCGCCGCGTTCGCCCCGCGTGGCTCGGCCTTGCGGCGGAACGGCTTGCGGGCGAGCCAGACACGGCGCCAGCCCGGCGGCACGAGAAAGCCGACAAGCGCGAGGATCAAGGCGAGCCCCGCCACGGCGAACACCGCCGCCCCGCCCCAGCGATGGGTGAGAAGCGCGCCGGTGAGCGCGCCCGCCACCATGCCGACCCAGGGCACGATCTGCACCCACCATCCCCTCGCGTGATGCCCGATCAGGAAGCGCCCGAGCCCCCGGCCGAAGCGCGACAGGGCGCCGGAGACATAGGTCACCCCAAGCGGCTGCCCCTCCACCTCCTCGAGGGCCGCGTTGAGCGCGCCCATGGCGAAGACCAGCGCGGTGACGCCGTGCGAGGGCTCGCCGAACAGAAGCGGCACCAGCGCCAGGATGCCGACGAGCGAGAGAAGCGCCGGCTGGCTGCCTTTGGTCCAGCGCATGAACAGAACGCCGAATGCGTTGCCGGCCACGAAAGTCGCAACCACGAGGGCCAGGCGCAGGACGCCCGAGCCGTCGCCGGTCGAGAGGGCGATGGCGAGCCGCGTCGTGTTGCCGCTCATGAAAGACACGAAGTCGCCGGCCAGGATGAAGCCGACGACGTCGGTCAGCCCCGCCAGGAAGCTGAGGCTCGCCGCGAACAGGAGCCCGGCGGCGAAGCGAAGCCGGTTGCGCCGGCGAAGCCGCGTGCGCATCCCCAGCGCTTACCGGCGCGTGGGTTCGCCGGGGGCGGAGGCCTCGATGGCGAGCGCGTGGACGCCGCCGGCCAGCTCTGCGGCCAGCGCCGTGTTCACCGCGCGATGGCGCTCGACGCGGCTCTGGCCGGCGAAGCGCTGCGACACGATGCGCACGCGAAAATGCGTCTCGCCCGTGCCGTCGAAGCCGTCGTGATGGTCGCTCCCGCCGTGATGATGGCCGGCATGGAGATGGCTCTCGTTGACCACGGCCAGGGTTTCGGGCGAGAAAGCCTCGCGCAGCTTGGTTTCGATACTGGCCTGGATGGTCATGATCGCGCCTCACAATTGTTGAAACGGGCGGGTGATCCGACGCCCGGATCGACACGCCCGCGAGCCTTCGGGATTGCGGGCCTGTTGTGGACGGGTTTTCGCGTCTGTCAATTCTTGTTCGCGTCCCTGCGGGGCCCCATAATCCGGCCGTGATGACACTCGACAACAAACTCTTCGACCAGATTCGCGTCAAACCCGCCGGCAAGAAGGCTGCCGAGAAGGTTCGCGCGCCCGAATGCATGTGGGAGGGCTGCGACCAGCCCGGCACCCACAAGGCGCCGCGCGGGCGCGACCACGAGGGCCAGTACCTCAACTTTTGCGTCGATCACGTGCGGCTCTACAACAAGTCCTACAACTACTTTTCGGGTCTCGGCGACGACGACATCCAGAAGTATCTGAAGGACTCGCTGACCGGCCACCGGCCGACCACCCCGATGGGCACCAACAGCTCGGCCGGCCCGCGCGCGGCCTCGGCCATGCCCTCCACCAGGCCCAGCGGGCGCCCACGCCGCTTCAATGCCAAGGTGCAGGACCGGTTCAACCTGTTCGAAGAGGCCGGGGCCGGCGCTGCCAAGGCGCCGGTGGCGCCCGCGCGCAAGCCGCGCACGCTGGAGACCAAGGCGCTGGAGACCTTAGGCGTGCCGCACAATGCCGGCGCCGAGGCGATCCGCGTCCAGTACAAAGCGCTGGTGAAGCAGTACCACCCCGATTCCAACGCCGGCGACCGAAGCTCGGAAGACCGCCTGCGCGAAGTGATTCAGGCCTACAAGCTTTTGAAGCAGTCGGGCTTCTGTTAATCCGGGTCGAATCGGACCGCCCGGTCCGCGTTCGCTCCGCCCGGGTCCCGTCCCGAAACCGATGATGACAGTGGTGGCGCCTCGCCCGCAACGGGTTCGTAGCGCCGTTGGAGGTATGATGAGTGCAGCGGAACTGGAAGTGGCGAACCTCCCCGACGCCATGATCTCCGTCCGCGAGACCTTCGGTTTCGAGAGCGACCTGAAGGTGCCCGGTTTCAGCAAGTTCGACCCGCACGTTCCCGAGATCGACCCGGACTACCTGTTCGACAAGCAGACGACGCTGGCGATCCTGGCGGGCTTCGCCAAGAACCGGCGCGTCATGGTGTCGGGCTCGCACGGCACGGGCAAGTCGACCCATATCGAGCAGGTGGCGGCGCGGCTGAACTGGCCCTGCGTGCGCGTCAACCTCGACAGCCACGTTTCGCGCATCGACCTCGTCGGCAAGGACGCGATCACGGTTCGCGAGGGCAAGCAGGTCACCGAGTTCCGCGACGGCATCCTGCCGTGGGCCTACCAGAACAATGTCGCGCTGGTGTTCGACGAATACGACGCCGGCCGTCCGGACGTGATGTTCGTGATCCAGCGCGTTCTGGAATCGTCGGGCCGCCTGACGCTGCTCGATCAGGCGCGCGTCATCCGCCCTCATCCCGCCTTCCGCCTCTTCGCCACCGCCAACACGGTGGGCCTCGGCGACACGACGGGCCTCTACCACGGCACGCAGCAGATCAATCAGGCGCAGATGGACCGCTGGTCCATCGTCACCGTTCTGAACTACCTGCCGCACGACAACGAGGTTGGCATCGTCCTGGCCAAGGCCAAGCATTTCCAGACCGAAAAGGGTCGCGCGCAGGTGTCCAAGATGGTGCGCGTCGCCGACCTCACGCGCTCGGCCTTCCGCAACGGCGATCTCTCCACCGTGATGAGCCCGCGCACGGTCATCACCTGGGCCGAGAATGCCGAGATCTTCGGCGACATCGGCTTCGCCTTCCGGCTGACCTTCCTCAACAAGTGCGACGATCTGGAGCGGCCGCTCGTGGCCGAGTTCTACCAGCGGGCCTTCGGCGAGGACCTGCCGGAATCGGCCGCCAACCTGGTGCTCGACTGATCCCATGGCGCGCCCCGGAGACAATTCCGCCAAGGGGCAGCGCCCCAAGACGCCGGACCGCGAGCCCTTCCGCCGGGCCGTGGCCGGCTGCATGCGCGCCATCTCGGGCGATGCCGAGCTCGAGGTCACCTATGGCAACGAGCGGCCGGGCCTGACGGGCGAGCGCGCGCGCCTGCCCGAGCTGCCCAAGCGCGCCGGCCAGACCGAGGTGGCCGTGGTGCGCGGCCTGTCCGACGCGATGGCCCTGCGCAAGGCGCGCCACGACGCGCGCATCCACGCCACGCTTTCGCCCGACGGGCGCGGCGCGCGGGCCGTGTTCGACGCGGTCGAGCAGGCGCGCTGCGAGGCGATCGGCGCCAACGCCATGCCGGGCGTCGCCGACAATCTGGCCTCCATGCTGGAGGACAAGTATCTTCGCACCAACCTCTCCGAGGTGACGGACCGCGCCGAAGCCCCGCTGGAGGACGCCGTGGCGCTTCTGGTGCGCGAGCACCTGACCGGCCGCCCCGTGCCGGCCAGCGCGCGGGCGATCGTCGATGTCTGGCGCGACTGGATCGACGAGAAGGCCGGCGCGAAGTTCGAGCGGCTGGGCGAGACGATCGAGGACCAGCGCCTCTTCGCGCGCGCGCTGCGCGACATGCTCGTCTCCATGGAGATGGCCGAGGAGCTGGCGGACGAGGCGGACGAATCCGACGAGGAGACGCCCGAGGAGGCCGGCGACAACCAGTCCCGCGATCAGGAAGACAGCGGCGCCGAGAAGGAAGCCGGCCAGGACGAGGCCGAGCCGCAGGAAGCCGAGGGCGAGGCCGAAAGCGAGGACGCCAGCGAGGCCGAGACCTCCGAGCAGACCAGCGACGAGCCGACCGAAGACGAGGACGTCGATTCCGAAACGCCCGGCGAGTCGCGCCGACCGAACCAGGCCCTGCCGCGCGATGTCGGCGACACCGACTATCAGGTGTTCGACGAGAGCTTCGACGAGACCGTGGGCGCCGAGGAGCTTTGCGACGAGGCCGAGCTCGACCGGCTGCGCTCCTTCCTCGACAAGCAGCTCGCCTCGCTTCAGGGCGCGGTCGGGCGGCTGGCCAACCGGCTGCAGCGCCGCCTCATGGCGCAGCAGAACCGTTCCTGGGACTTCGACCTCGAAGAGGGCTATCTCGACACCGCGCGCCTGACGCGCCTCGTGACCGATCCGCTGCAGCCGCTCTCCTTCAAGATGGAGCGCGACACCGACTTCCGCGACACGATCGTGACGCTCCTTATCGACAATTCCGGCTCGATGCGCGGGCGGCCGATTACGGTGGCTGCCACCTGCGCCGACATCCTGGCCCGCACGCTGGAGCGCTGCGGCGTGAAGGTCGAGGTGCTGGGCTTCACGACGCGGGCCTGGAAGGGCGGCCAGTCGCGCGAGGCGTGGCTGAAGGCTGGCAAGCCGCAGCGGCCGGGCCGGCTCAACGACTTGCGCCACATCGTCTACAAGTCGGCCGACGCGCCTTGGCGGCGTGCCCGGCGCAATCTCGGCCTGATGATGCGCGAAGGGCTGCTCAAGGAGAACATCGACGGCGAGGCGCTGATCTGGGCGCACAACCGCCTGCTCGGCCGGCCCGAGCAGCGACGCATCCTGATGATGATCTCGGACGGCGCGCCGGTGGACGATTCCACGCTGTCGGTGAACCCCGGCAATTATCTGGAGCGGCACCTGCGCGCGGTGATCGAGGAGATCGAGACCCGCTCGCCGGTGGAACTGCTCGCCATCGGCATCGGCCACGACGTGACGCGCTACTACCGCCGCGCCGTCACCATCTCGGACGCGGAAGAACTGGCCGGCGCGATGACCGAGCAGCTTGCCGCCCTGTTCGAGGACGAGGGGGCGATGCCGACCGGGCGACGGCGCGCCGCCGGCCGCAGGTGAAGCGCGCGCGGCTTCGCGCCGCCGCGGCTCTTCTGCTTCTCCTGCCGCTCGGGCCCGCCGGTGCGGCAGCAGGGCCAACGCACGTCACGGCCAACCCGATCCCCCAGTTCCGCATCGGCTCGCCCGAGACCCGCTTCGGCCAGCTCGATTATCTCGGCGGCTTCAGCTATCGCTCCGGCGACCGGCGGCTGGAAGGCGTTTCCGCCATCCGAATGCGAGAGGGCGGGCAGCGCTTTCTCGCGGTCACCGACACCGGCTTCTGGTTTCGCGGCGCGATCCGGCGCGACGGCGAAGGCCGGCCGATCGGCATCGAGGAGGCCGAGATGGCCCCGATTCTCGATCGTCTAGGCCGCCCTGCCGCGCGCAAGGGCGACGCGGATGCCGAAGGGCTGGCGCTCGACGGCGATCACGCCCTCGTTTCCTTCGAGCGCGACGCGCGGATCGAGCGCTTCGACGCCGACCGCCCGGAGCGCGGCACGCCCGTTCCCCTGCCGATCCCCAAGCGCGAGCTGCGATCCAATGGCGGGCTGGAGACAATCTCCGTCTCGCCCCATTCCTCGCCGCTGAAGGGCGCGGCCATCATCGTGGCGGAACAGTCGGTCGATGCTGAAGGAAACCTCCTGGCGGCGATCCTGGGGCTGGGGACGAAGGGCCTGTTCACGGTGCGAAAGGACGCGGTCTGGTCGGCGACCGACGGCGCCTTCCTGGCGAATGGCGACTTCCTGCTCCTGGAGCGGCGCTACGAGGGCTTCGGGCGCATCGGCATGCGCATCCGGCGCATCGCGTCCGAAATGATCCGCCCCGGCGCGCTGGCGGACGGGCCGGTCATCATGGAGGCCGATTTCGGCAACGAGATCGACAATATGGAAGGGCTCGACGTCTGGACCAACGCGGCGGGCGAGACGATCCTCAGCCTCGTGTCGGACGACAACGGCTCGTTCTTCCAGCGCAATCTCTACCTGGAATTTCGCCTGCGCGAGAGCGGCGAGGCGGGCTTGCCGAATGAGAGCCGGACGCGCTGAACGCGCCCGGCTTCACTCATGCGTCAGGCCGTGGCGGGCGCGGTATCGCGATAGGGCAGGACGCTGTTGATCACCACGCGGTACGGCACGAGGCCGAACACGGCGATCGCGAGCTTCACGCCGAAATCGCCCAGCGCCCAGGAGAGCCAGCGCGGCGCGTCCACCGACAGAAGCCCGAAGAGCGGCGCGTGCTCCAGCGAGAAGGCGTCGTTCGGCCCGAGGAAGACGAAGAGCGGCGCGAAGGCGAGCGTGAAGAAGGTCAGCGTGTCCAGCACGGTGCCGAGAATGCCGCTGGCGAGCGGCGCCTTCCACCACGACAGCCGACGCAGGCGGTTGAAGACGAGAATGTCGAGAAGCTGCGCCATCAGGAAGGCCGTGCCGCTGGCCAGCGCAATGCGCAGGAGACGACCCGCCTCCGTTTCGAAGGGTACGAGGCCGAGCCGATAGAGAATCGGCGGAAACAAGACCGAACTGACGACGGCCATGAGAAAGCCGAGATAGACCACGCGGCGCGCCATAGACGGGCCATAGAGCCGGTTGTTCACGTCCGTCACGATGAAGGCGAAGGGATAGACGAAGGCGCCCCAGGTCAGGAGATCGGCCAGTTGAAGCGGCCCGACCTGCCCCTGCACGGGGAACTGCACGGAGACGTTGGAAAAGAGCACGATGATCGTCATGGCGATCACCGGCAGCACGTAGCGGCGCGAAGGATTCACGGCTTTGGTCCATTTTTTTAGGCTGGGGTATGGCACCAGCGATCGGATCGGGGAGCCCCGGACGAAGCCGGGACGGCGGGCGGCGGCGGGACGCGATGCTCTCAAATAAGAGAAACGTCCCCTCTAAACGGCAAAAGCGCCATCGCGGACGATGGCGCTTTCCGAACGATCCCTTGGGATCGAAGCCTTAGGCGGCCTGCACTTCGCTGGCGATCTTCTTGGCGATCTGGCGCTTGAGAAGACGGGCGCGGTGCGACAGCTCGAGCTCGTTGGCCTTGGCCAGGAACGCGTCGAGACCGCCGCGATGCTCGACCGAGCGCAGGGCATGGGCCGAAACGCGGAGGCGGAAACGCTGGCCGAGCGCGTCGGAGATCAGCGTGACCTGGCACAGGTTCGGCAGGAAGCGACGACGCGTCTTGTTGTTCGCGTGGCTGACATTGTTACCGGTCAGGACGGCCTTGCCGGTCAGTTCGCAAGCGCGCGACATGGGATCACCTTTCAAACAATCGATACGGCCTTGCGGGGCGCGCCGCCGCCAGACGGCAGCGCGATCATCGACCCCATGGCATGATCGGAAAATCGAGGGTTCCTATAGTCGCGGGAGGCCGCCGCGTCAACCCGCCGCCATAAAGCGGTGCAATGGTTTGACCTTCCTGCTCTTCTCCCCTTGCCCGCCTACCGCGCCTCCTCTCCTCGTTGTGAGAAGACCGGGGCGCTTCCCTGATCGACACTGGTCGGAGCCCACGGCCAAAAGGGCCGCTCAGCCCAAGGACCCTTCATGCTGCCACGACTCGCCTTGTTTCTGATCGCGCTTCTCGCCGCCTTGCCGGCGCGGGCGGACGACGTGCTCCAGACGGATTATCGCATTTCCCTGATCGGCCTGCCGGTCGGCCGCGCCCATTTCGAAACCCGCCTGTCGCCGACCCGCTACAGCGTGTCGGGCACCCTGTCCTCGGCGGGTCTTGCGGAACTCGTCTCCTCCACGCGTGGCACGAGTTCGGTCTCGGGCCGCATCCGGCCCGACCGGCTCCTGGCCGAGCGCTACCGCTTGCAATACACGAGCGACAAGAAGTCCTGGCGCGCCGACGTGCGCTTTTCCGGCGGGCGCGCCCTGTCCTCAGAGGTCGCGCCGCCCGCGCCCTCCCCGCCGCCCTCGGACTTCATTCCGGTCAAGCCCGCGCAGCTTGCCAACGCGGTCGATCCGCTGGGCGGGCTGATGCTGAAGCCGGGCAGCGATCCGGCCTCGGTTTGCCGGCAGACCGCGCCCTTCTTCGACGGCTGGTCCCGCCTCGACCTCGTTCTGTCGCCCGGCGACGGGACGCAGGATTTCACGGCCGACGGGTTCAGCGGCAAGGCCATCGCCTGCAACGCCCGCATCCGGCCCGTTTCGGGCTATCGCACCTCGTCCAACGGGCTGAAATACCTGCGCGATCGCACGATCCAGCTCTGGTTCGCCGAGGTGCGGGACAGCGGCATCTACGCCCCCGTCTATGTCCGCATTCCGACGCAGGTCGGGCCGTTGACGCTGACGGCCACGCGATTCGCCAAGCCTTAGAATTCCAGCGTGCCTTCGATCAGGATGCGCACGTCGCCGCCGATCATCACGTCCGATCCGCGCGGGCGCACATGGACGCGGCCGTGCCGGCCGATGCGCGTTCCCTGCGCGGCGACATAGGGCGCGTCCAACCGGCCTTCCGCCTGCAGCCAGCAGGCAATGGCGGCGTTGAGCGAGCCGGTGATCGGGTCCTCCTTGATGCCGTGCCAGATGTCGATCATGCGCACCTCGACATCGGCCTCGCCGCCCGGCGGGTGGGCGCCGAGAAGGCCGATCGCCCGCTCCTCGGGGAAACTCGCGCCCGTGGCGTCGGCGGCGAGAACGGCGGCGGCATCGCGCAGCTCCAGGAACTCCCAGACCGGGCCGTTGGTCAAAAGCGCCGAGCGCAGGACATCGGCGGGGTCGATGCGCAGCGCCTTCATGGCCGAGTCCAGCCGCGCCGCGTCCAGCGGCTCGACGCGGGTCGGCGGCGCGACGAAAGCCGGCCGCTCGCCCGAAACGTCGATCTCGATCAACCCGACAGCGCATTCCTGCCGAACCACGCCCGGCGTCCTGGGTCGGCCTCCGGCGTGAAGCCAGCTCATGCAGCTGCCGAGCGTCGGATGGCCGGCGAACGGCAGTTCGCGACTCGTGGTAAAGATGCGCACGCGATAGTCGGCTTCGGGGTCAGTCGGGGGAAGGAGGAAGGTCGTCTCGGCCAGATTGGTCCAGACCGCGAAACGCTGCATCGCCTCATCCGACAGGCCCTCCCCATCCAGCACTACGGCGAGGCCGTTGCCCCGAGTTGGCAGGTGAGAAAACACGTCGCACTGGATGAAACGCCGTTGCATGGCCGATTCCCGATTCGTTAGATGGTGAGGGAAGACTATCGCATCTTGTCGCAGGCGGCAGCCATCGGGCCCGGTTCCACACGCTCAAAGCGAAGGGAAACCGGAACGGACCCCCGTGGTCACGCTGGCGCAGGGGACGCAAGCGTAGGATGAGCGCAACCTAGAGGCCGCGCTCCCCATCGGCCGATCCAGTCGGAAGGCGAAACGACGAGCATGTGCGTCCTGTGCGGCAATCTTCTCCATCAGGCGTCCGGCGCTCTCGCCGGCGATCTCTCGTTTCAGGCGCTCGGAAATGCCGATCGCGGCGGCACCGCCTCCAACGGCAAGCCGTCGCTGGCATCGGACGCGGCCGGTGCGCAGATCGGCCGCTACGACCTGACATGGAACGGCCAAGGCGCGGGCGCGCTGGGAAAGGCGGCCAACCTCACCTACGACTTTCGCACCGTGGCGCCGAGCCAGATGCCGAGCGACACGAGCGGCTTCTCCGCCTTCACGCCGCAACAGGCCGCCCAGGCCGAGATCGCGCTCCAGTCCTGGGCCGATGTCGCCAGCCTGACGTTCAAGCATGTCAGCCCCGGCGCGGCGACGAAGGCGGGCGCGGCCGACAGCGCGCAGATCCTGTTCGGCAACTATAGCAGCGGCATGGCGGGGGCTGCGGCGTTCACCTATCTCCCCACCAATGCCGGCAAGTCCAATCTCGACGGCGACGGCTGGTACAACTCGTCCTATGGCTACAACACCAGCCCGGAAAATCTGGCCTTCGGGCGCTATGTGCTGACGCACGAGATCGGCCACGCGCTTGGCCTCGCCCATCCCGGCGACTACAATGTCGGCACCGGCACCCCGACCTATGCCTCGAGCGCGGTGTATTACGAAGATTCCGGCCAGTACACGATCATGAGTTACTGGTCGGAGATGGAGACTGGCGCCAATTTCGGCGGCGCCGATCCCTCCTCGCCGATGATGGACGACATCAGCGCCATCCAGCGCCTCTACGGCGCCAACATGAACACCCGCACGGGCAACGACACCTACGGCTTCCATTCCAACACCGGGCGCGACTTCTTCTCGGCCGCGAGCGCCGCCTCGAAGCTGGTCTTCTCGGTCTGGGACGCGGGCGGGCAGGACACGTTCGACTTTTCGCTCTACACGCAAAACCAGGTGATCGACCTGCGCGATGGCTCCTTCTCGAATGTCGGCGGCCTCGTCGCCAATGTCTCGATCGCGCGCGGGGTCGTGATCGAGAACGCGCTCGGCGGCGCGGGGGACGACCGGATCATCGGCAACGCGGCCGACAACGTCCTGCGCGGCAATGGCGGCAACGACATATTGATCGGCGGCGGTGGGAACGACACGCTGGACGGCGGCGCGGGCATGGACACGGCGGTGTTCTCGGGCACTCTTGCCAGCTACGTGCATCAGCTGGCGATGAACGCGACGGTCATCCTGCACGAGAGCGGGGCGAACGGGGCGACGGATCGGGCTCAGTCCGTGGAGCGCTTCGAGTTTTCCGACGGCGCGGTACGGCTCGACGCCAGCCAGCCGCTGTTCGATCCGTTCTTCTACCTGAAGACCCAGCGCGACGTTTATGCCTCCGGCTCGGACGCGCTCGCCCATTTCCAAAGTTACGGCGCGCGCGAGGGGCGCGATCCCAACGCCTATTTCAGCGTGTCGGGCTATCTCGCGGCCAATCGCGACGTGGCGGCGGCGGGGGCCGATCCGCTCCGGCATTTTGCCGCCTTCGGCCAGAAGGAAGGGCGCGATCCCTCGCTCGCCTTCGACGTCAAGCTCTATCTGAAGTTCAACCCCGACGTCGCGGCCTCCGGCATGGGTGCGCTCGAGCACTTCCTCCTGGCGGGAAAGGCCGAGGGACGGGCGAGCTACAAGATGATCGGCGACGGGCTGGGCGCGGACGGGTTCGACGCGACCTATTATCTCTTCGCCAACCCGGACGTCGCGGCCGCCCATGTGGACCCCCGTCAGCACTACGCCACGAGCGGATACCTCGAAGGGCGCAAGCCCAACGCCCTGTTCGACACGCGCTTCTACCTGAAAACCAATCCCGACGTCGCCGCCGCGCATGTCGACCCGCTCGCCCATTACAACGCGAGCGGCTGGCGCGAAGGGCGCGACCCCGCCGCCGCCTTCCACACGGCGGACTATCTCTCCAAGAACACGGACGTGGCGCTCGCGGGCATCAACCCGATGGACCACTATCTTGCCAGCGGCATCTATGAGGGACGCGGGATCGCCGACTTCAGCGCCATGATCGCCTGACATACGAGGCGCGGCTGCGACACGCCGCCGCGCCGCGCATCCGGGAAACACCGAGACCGTTGGGTGGGCAAGGAACCACCGACACTCGGGAGACCCCCATGTCCACCACGGCTGAGCATACCGATCCCAAGCTTTGGGAGAAGGTGAAGGAAAAGGTCACGAAGGGCGCCAAGGGCGGCAAGCCCGGCCAATGGTCGGCCCGCAAGGCGCAGATGGCGACTGCCGAATACGAGCGCGAGGGCGGCGGCTTCAAGGGCGAGAAGCGCGAGGACAACAGCCTGCAGCAATGGCAGGAGGAGGACTGGGGCACCAAGTCCGGCAAGAAGAGCGGCGAGACCGGCGAGCGCTACCTGCCGAAGGAAGCCCGCAAGGCGCTGTCGGACGACGAGTACAAGAAGACGAGCGACAAGAAGCGCCGCGACGCGAAGAAGGGCAAGCAGCACTCCGCCCAGCCCAAAGACGTGGCCGAGAAGACGGCGGCGCACCGCGACAAGGACGGCAAGGCGGCGGGCGATCGCAGCAAGGCCGAGCTTTATGCCGAGGCCAAGAAGCGCGACGTCCCCAACCGCTCCAAGATGAGCAAGGCCGAGCTGGAAAAGGCGCTGGCGCACTGAACTGCATGTGAAAGCCTGAGAGACTGTTTGACCACTCGGCGGCGGAGAGCCGCCGAGTGATTTCCGTCCGAAGACAAAGAGCAAAGCTCAAGTGATCCCGCCTGGCATGGCCAAGCATTCGCGACGACGTCGGCGGCG
The DNA here is from genome assembly GCF_001463785.1 of Aureimonas sp. AU40. Taxonomy (NCBI): domain Bacteria; kingdom Pseudomonadati; phylum Pseudomonadota; class Alphaproteobacteria; order Hyphomicrobiales; family Aurantimonadaceae; genus Aureimonas; species Aureimonas sp. AU40. The sequence goes on along the minus strand of NZ_BBWL01000018.1, from coordinate 27,044 downwards.
AAAAGAACCGACCCGCCAGCCTGCACGAGACTTTTGTCAGGCGCTTTGAGTCCGCGCGTATCCGCGTGTCGGCCACTAAACGGGCGCGGAGCAAGCTGGCGGAGTCCGTCTCGGGCGGCTGTCGCTCCTTCCCGCGCATTCTCCGGTTCCTGTATCGCTCTGCCTCAGCAGCGCGAAACGCAGTTCGAGCACGGCGCAACCGATCGGTGCCCGCCGAACCGTTTGACCCCGCCCCTCCCCTTCGCTACCCGCAGACAGGGCTGCGAAGAGGGAGAGCGATGGCGACGGCACTGGGGTTTTCGGCCATTCTCATGTGGTCGCTTCTGGCGCTTCTGACGGCGCGAAGCGGAGCCGTGCCGCCGCTCCAGCTCAACGCCATGTGCTTCGCGCTGGGAACGCTGGTTGGGCTCGTCGCGCTGCGCGTCCGGCGCGTGCCGCTCGCCGTGTTTCGCCAGCCGCCAAGCGTGTGGCTCCTCGGCATTGCCGGCCTGTTCGGCTACCATGCGCTCTACTTCGCGGCGCTACGCAACGCGCCGGCCGCCGAGGCGAGCCTCATCGCGTATCTCTGGCCGCTCCTGATCGTGCTGGGTTCGGCCATGCTGCCGGGCGAGAAGCTGCGCTGGTTCCATCTGGTCGGCGCGCTCCTGGGTCTTGGCGGTGCGGGGCTCATCATCGCCGGTCGGGGCGGCGGCCTGTCCTTCGAAGGCAGCCATGGGTTCGGCTACGCGCTGGCCGGGCTCTGCGCCCTTACGTGGTCCAGCTATTCGCTGCTCTCGCGCCGCTTTCGCGACGTGCCGAGCGACGTGGTAACAGGCTTCTGCGCGGCGACGGCGCTTCTGTCCCTACCCGCGCACTGGATGTTCGAGACGACGGTCTGGCCGGCCTCCCCCAGCGAATGGCTCGCCATTCTCCTGCTCGGCCTCCTGCCGGTCGGCGCGGCCTTCTATGTCTGGGACTACGGTGTCAAGCGCGGCGATATCCAGCTGCTCGGCGCGGCCAGCTACGCCGCGCCGCTTCTCTCGACGCTGGTGCTGATCCTCTTCGGCGAGGCCAAGCCCTCCCTCGCCCTGGCCCTCGCCGCCTGCCTCATCACGCTCGGCGCCGTCCTCGCCGCCCTACCTCTGTTCCGGCGCCTCATGGCCATAGCCTGAGCACGGCGTTCGCGCGCATTGCCGGTCGGCCACCCGCCTTGAGAGCAGGGTGGGTTTCGCGTAACGTTGCGTCACTCGGCTTTACACGCTGAGACTCTGCCGTATCGCCAAGCCTCAAAAACTAAACGATAAGGTTCATCCCGTAGCAAGGTGGGACATCGTGACCGGCATGACCTTCAAAAACAAAGTCGATGAACACCCGGTCATGGTCGTCGGAACCTTCATGGTGGCCGCCTTCGTCGCCGGCATCTCGGTCATGAAGTTTGTCGAAGAAAACCGAGCGCCCCATGAACCCAGCGACGTCATCACTCTGGTTCAGCAGATCAGGGAGGTTCTGGATCAGAACGTCAAACTGACCATCGAGAACGCCCAGCTCAAGGGTCAGATCTCTCCCCAGAAAGCTGCCGACACTCAGAAGAAGGCCGACGAGATCATTGGCGGCGTCAACATAGACGACATACGCGAGCACGGCATCTTCGGCGGACCCAATAGCTTTTTTCGAAAACCGCTCGGTTGACGGTTTGATCGAAGGGCGACGCGCCGCCGCTCTGTCATCGCTCGCATGACGGTCCGGGGTACGGATCGGGCGCGGGCCGCGCCCTCGCCCGCCGCCTTCATCCTGCCCCCTTCATGCGACCCATGCCGCCATCGAAGGCGTCACCCGCCCCGCGCCGGGCGCGGGGTCGGGCGCCAGTCCTTGGGAGCCATTTCGAAGCTCTCGAAGCGGAAGCCCGGGGCGACGGTGCAGCCGACCAGCGTCCAGTCGCCGAGGCTCGTCGCCGTCTGCCAGCAATTGGCCGGAACGACGATCTGCGGCAGTTCTCCGATCAGGACGTTCGATCCTAGCCGGTGCGACGAAGCGTCGTGGCCGTTGGGCGAAAGGGTGAGCGCCAGCGGGCCGCCGGCGTGCCAGTGCCAGGTCTCGGCCGCGTCTGTGACCCGGTGCCATTCGGAGGTCTCGCCCGTGTCGAGGAGGTAGAGGATCGCGGTGGAGCGCGACCGCCCCTCCCCGTCCACCGCCGCGTCGCGAAAGGTCTCGCGATACCAGCCGCCTTCGGGATGGGGTTCGAGCCGCAGCTTGGCGATGACGTCGCGCGCTTTCAATATCCGTTCCTCTTCTCGCGCAGGGCCGTGAAAACCGCGACGGGATCGGCGCCGGCCATGCCGAAGGCCGCCTGCAGCTCGGGATCGTCGGCACGCAGGAACGGATTGGTGCGCTTCTCGCGTCCGAGCTGGACGGGCAGGGTCGAGCGATGCTCGACGCGCAAAGTCTCCACCTCCTTCACCCGCTCCTGCAGGAGGAGATTGCCGGGATCGACATCCACGGCGAAGCGCGCGTTGGTGGCGGTGTATTCGTGGCCGCAATAGAGCATCGTGTCGTCCGGCAGGGCGCGCAGGCGTTGCAGGCTTTCCCACATCTCAGCGGCGTCCCCCTCGAACAAACGCCCGCAGCCGAGCGAGAAGAGAGCGTCGGCGGCAAACAGCGCCTTCTCGCCGGGCAAATAGTAGGAGATCTCGCCCGCCGTGTGGCCCGGCGTGTCGATCACCTCCACCTCGATCGCGCCCAGCGCGAAGCGCTCGCCGCCGCGCACCGGCCGGTCCAGCCCGGGAATGCGTGTCGCCTCATCGGCGGGGCCGATGATCTCGGCGCCGAAGCGGGCCTTCAGCGCCTCGTTGGCGCTGACATGGTCGTCATGATGATGCGTCGTCAGGATATGGGTGAGCCGCCAGCCCTCGCGCTCCAGCGCCTCAAGGATCGGTGCCTCCTCCGGCGCGTCGATCGAAAGCGTCAGCCCGGCTTCGGGATCGTGGACGAGCACGCCGAAATTGTCCCGGCGGCACGTGAATTGTCGGATCTCGGCTGTCATCGCGCGGCGTCCCCTCTGGCTTGTCGGATGAGACATAGAGCGCCGGGCGCCGGAGCCGAAGGGCCCCACGCAAAAGCCCGGTGCCAAGCGGCGCGGTGTGGGGTAGGGTCCGCCCGAACGAGGCAGCCGCGAGGTTGGGATTGAACGCCGACATCGTCGATATTCGGGACTTCTACGCGACACGGCTGGGCGAGGCCGCGGTGCGCTCCGTTTCTACCGCGCTGGAGCCGATCTGGAAGCCCATCTCGCAGGAGCGGCTCGTCGGGATCGGCTATGTCACGCCCTATCTCGACAAGCTGTCGCGCGACGCCGAGCGGGCGCTGGCCTTCATGCCGGCGGCGCAGGGGGCGACGAACTGGCCGCCGCAGGGCCGCTCGCTGACCGCCCTCGTCCACCCGGCCGAACTGCCGCTGGGCGACGCCTGCATCGACCGCATCCTGATGGTCCATGCGCTGGAGTTCGCCGAAAGCCCGACCGAGATGCTGAACGAGGCCTGGCGCGTGCTCGCCCCCGGCGGGCGTCTCGTCCTCGTCCTGCCGAGCCGGCGGGGCGTCTGGACGCGCTTCGAGCATACGCCCTTCGGCTCGGGTCGGCCTTGGTCGCGCGGCCAGGCGACGCGGCTCCTGCGCGAGACCATGTTCACGCCCTCGGGCTTCTCCGAAGCATTGCACTTCCCGCCCTTTCGCCGGGCGGGCCTCCTCAATCTCGTTGGCGTCTGGGATCGGATCGGGCGGCGCTGCTGGCCGCTTTTCTGCGGGGCGATCATCCTGGAGGCGACGAAGCTTGTCTATCGCGGCATTCCCGTCACCCATGGAGAGAAGCAGCGGCTGAAGCGCCTTCGCCCGGTTCTCGTGCCGCACGGCGCGCCGGCGCTGCATCGGGAAGCGGAGGCGGTGCGCCCGCCGCCCCGCCCCGGCGGCGAGCCGGCCTGACGCTCCTCCTACAACCCTTCTTCGGAAAGATCCCATGCAACAGCGCAAGCTCGGCCCCGATCTCAGCGTCTCCGCCCTCGGCCTCGGCTGCATGGGCATGTCGGAATATTATGGCGCGGGAAACGACGCCGAGTCGCTCTCCGTCATCCATCGCGCGCTCGATCTCGGCCTGACCTTTCTCGACACGGCCGACATGTACGGTGTCGGCCACAACGAAGAGCTGCTGGGCAAGGCGTTGAAGGGGCGGCGCGACAGCGTCGTCCTCGCCACCAAGTTCGGCAATGTGCGTGGGCCGAAGGGCGAGCGGCTCGGCATCAACGGCCGGCCCGACTATCTCAGACGCGCCTGCGACGCCAGCCTGAAGCGCCTCGGCGTCGAGATGATCGACCTCTACTACCAGCACCGGGTGGACCCGAACGTGCCGATCGAAGACACGGTGGGCGAGATGAGCCGCTTGGTGGAAGAGGGCAAGGTGCGCTTTCTCGGCCTGTCGGAGGCCGGGGTGCCGACCATCCGCCGCGCTCATGCCACGCACCCCATCGCCGCCCTTCAAACCGAATACTCCCTTTGGAGCCGCGAGCCGGAGGAAGACATCCTGCCGACTTTGCGCGAGCTCGGCATCGGCTTCGTGCCCTATTCGCCGCTCGGGCGCGGTTTCCTGACCGGGCGCTTCACCTCGACCGAGGCGATCCCCGAGGACGACTACCGCCGCACCTCGCCGCGCTTCGTGGGTGAGAATATGGAGAAGAACCGCCGGCTGCTGGTGACGGTGGAGGGTGTCGCGGCGCGCCACGAGGCGCGGCCCTCGCAGGTGGCGCTGGCCTGGGTTCTGGCGCAAGGCTCCGACATCGTGCCCATCCCCGGCACCAAGCGCATGAAGTACTTGGAAGAGAATGCCGACGCGGTGAATGTCACGCTGTCGCCGGACGATCTCGCCGAACTGGACGAGGCCTTCGCGCCGGGCAAGGTCAGCGGCGCGCGCTACGGCGAGGCCAGCATGAAGGCGGTGGGTTTGTAGGAACGCCCCCTTAAATGTAACTACCGTCGTAGGAGGTTAACGAAATCGACGGGATCGTTAAAATAATTTCTATACGCACTTCGAAGTTGCGCAGGCTCACCTGTCACATAGACCGCATTTATACTCTCATCTGTAGCTTCAAGTTGATTAGAGCGTGCGATTGCATCTTGTGCATTCGTAAAAACTTCAACTTCTAGAGAATACTCACCATTATCTTTTGATACAATATTTAGGACATTATGCTTTTTCAGTTTTTCAAACTGACCAAATTGACGCATAGCGCTCAATCTTTGAAGTATAAGAAGTTTGTCTTCTAGTACGAAAAATTCCTCCTCCAAGACGTCGTCAGTTAGCTCAAGGAATGATTTTCTCTTAACTTCATGGCGTCGGGCAATTATCTCACTTGCCATTGCAAAGAAACGACCGCGCTCATCCTCTGCATAACCGAATTTAGTACGCTGCCTATCAAGGATATCGGAAATCTCCAAAGCAGTAGCCCACGCATGCTGAGGACGTGAACGATACTGAACTTCGACCATTAACCCTTGCCATGGATCAGATTTGGCATTCCCAAACCGATGCGGCCGAGGATTGTGCAGAAAAACATCATGAATGCCACGGTATCCAGTAATTTTAGGCCGCTCAATGTAATTATACTTATCCAAATCATCATGCTTAAGCTTGTGATTAACATTCTCCATCACCTTTGGAGAGAGGACAAATGTCCTGAATTTCACAAGATCATCGATGCTTTTGAAAATAAGCCGGCAGCCAGCGAAATCTTGCATGCTGGTAACATCTCTTATAAGAGGAGTTCCATCAGGCTTTTTTCGCTTCAATTTATCGATTACTGTGTTTCTTCTTTTCAAGCGCTGAGCGAATTCCGCATCCACGCCCGAAGACCTAATCTTATTACGAAGCCAAACTTTAAAGGTGTTAATTGCATACCCATGCGCGGCTCGCCACTGATCTACAGCATCAAACTCAGCATCAGAGGCCCCTCCATCGGCTATAGCTTTCCCTGCAGCTCGGACAATTGACTTCGGCATAGGTGGCTCGGGAAAGGCCATAGAGATCATCTCCAAAAACTAGGAAGTAGAATAACTCAACCTTCCTGCGATTTTCAATAATCTCCTATCCTGAAGTCTTAGTGATCCGAAGAGCGTTCTTAAAGCCATTCTCTCCCCTCGCCGCAGGCACATTTCGCGCCTATCGCTTGAGGACGAACACCGCCTGCTGGCCGAAGAGGTTCCAGAACCACCAGGGCATGCGCATGCCCATCCGCTCGCCGGCGGCGTTCAGCGCGATAGCGCTTTCCACTTCGGCGCCGACCTCACGCGTCAGCTCGACGAAGTCGCGGATCGTGCAGAAATGGATGTTGGGCGTGTCGTACCAGGCATAGGAGAGGTTGCGGGTCACCGGCATCCGGCCCTTGAAGAAGAGCGAAAAGCGCACCGACCAGTGGCCGAAATTGGGGAAGGACACGACGACGCGCCGGCCGATGCGCAGAAGTTCGGCCAGCACCAGCTTGGGATTTTCCGTCGCCTGGATGGTCTGCGACAGGATGGCGTAGTCGAAGGCGCCGTCGGGATAGTGGACGAGGTCGCGGTCGGCGTCGCCCTGGATTACCGACAGGCCGCGCCGCACGCATTCGTTGACGCCGGGTTGGGACAGCTCGATGCCGCGCGCGTCCACCCCCCGCCGGCTTTCCAGAAGCGACATGAGCGAGCCGTCGCCGCAGCCGATGTCGATGACGCGCGAGCCTTCCGCCACGAGATCGGCGATGAGGGCGAGATCGTCGCGCCGCTCGGGCGTCTGCGCCACCTCGGCGGTCGTGGGAACGGGTGCGTCCGTCGCGCTCATGGCTGGAGACCCCTGGCCTTGGCGGCCGACGAGACGAAGCCCTGCACCGCGCCGAAAAACTCCGGCTCCTCCAGGAGGAAGGCGTCGTGGCCGCGATCGGTCTCGATCTCGACGAAGGAGACCGAGGCCGCGTTGGCGTTCAGCGCATGGACGATCGAGCGGCTCTCGCTGGTGGGAAACAGCCAGTCGGACGAGAAGGACACGAGGCAGAAGCGCGTTCGCGCGCCCCGGAAGGCCTCGGCCAGCCGGCCGCCATGCTCGGCCGCGATGTCGAAATAGTCCATCGCGCGGGTGAGATAGAGATAGGCGTTGGCATCGAACCGATCGACGAAGGTCATGCCCTGGTGGCGCAGGTAGCTCTCGATCTGGAAATCGGCCTCGAAACCGAAGCCGAGCTTCTCGCGGTCCTGCAGGTTGCGCCCGAACTTGCGATGAAGCGCGGCCTCCGAGAGATAGGTGACGTGGGCGGCCATGCGCGCCACCGCCAGCCCCTTGTGGGGGCGCGTGCCGTACTGGAGATAATGGCCGCCGCGCCAGTCGGGATCGGCCATCACCGCCTGCCGGCCGACTTCGTGGAAGGCGATGTTCTGCGAGGAATGGCGCGCGCCGGTGGCGATCGGCAGCGCCGCGAAGACGCGGCCGGGATAGGCCACCGTCCATTGCAGGCACTGCATGCCGCCCATGGAGCCGCCGATCACGGCGAAGAGTTGGTCGATGCCGAGCCGGTCGATCAGCATGGCCTGCGCCCGCACCATGTCGGGAATGGTCAGGACCGGCAGGTCCAGCGCATAGGGCAGGCCAGTCGAGAGGTCGATCGTCGCCGGCCCCGTCGAGCCCATGCAGGAGCCGATGACGTTGGAGCAGACGACGAAGAAGCGATTGGTATCAATCGGCTTGCCCGGCCCGATCAGGGTGGACCACCAGCCTTCCTTGCCGGTGACGGGGCTGCGGCTCGCCGCGTACTGATCCCCCGTCAGTGCGTGGCAGACATAGATCGCGTTGGATTTCGCCGCGTTCAGCTCGCCATAGGTCTCGTAGGCGATGTGGAAGGGCGAAAGCGTGCGGCCCGCGTCGAGGCGCAGCGGCTCGTCCTCGCCGAAATAGGCGACCTTGGACGAGGGCTGGCGGGCCTCGCGGATGCCGAGGTTTTCCCCGGTGACAGGATCGGCGATGATGGACATGCCTATCCTGCTATCGACTGGCGCGAGCGAGCGCAACATTCTTCGCCTGAAGCCCTGCCCCGCCGCCCCGCGTGGCGCTCGACAAGCCGGCGCGGCGGGTCTATTCGACCCCTCGAAACCTTCCCCGCAATCTTCGCAGGCTCGATCGTCATGTCCGAACAGCGCGCGCGTCCCGTTCCCAAGCCCGGCGTTCTCGACATCGAAGCCTATGTGCCGGGCAAAAGCCGCGCGCCGGACGGCGTCAAGCTGCACAAGCTCTCCTCCAACGAGACGCCCTTCGGCGCCTCGCCCAGCGTCCAGGCCGCCTTATCGGAGGTCGCCGCGCATCTCGAACTCTATCCCGACGGGCAGGCCAATGCCCTTCGCCAGGCGATCGCCGAGGTGCACGGGCTGAACCCCGCCAACATCCTGTGCGGCAACGGCTCGGACGAACTGCTGGGGCTTCTGGCGCAGGGCTTCCTGCAGGCCGGCGACGAGGCGGTCCACACCGAGCACGGCTTTCTCGTCTACGATATCTACATCCGTGCGGCGGGCGCAACGCCGGTCGTGGCCAAGGAGCGGGACGAGCGCGCCGAGGTGGACGCGATCCTTGCCGCCGTCACCCCGCGCACCAAGATCGTCTTCCTCGCCAACCCCAACAACCCGACCGGCACCTACCTGCCGGCGGACGAGGTGCGGCGCCTCCATGCCGGCCTGCCGTCGCATGTGCTTCTGGTGCTGGACGCGGCCTATGCCGAATATGTGCGTCGCAACGACTATGCGGCGGGCGTCGAGCTCGTGTCGGAGAACGAGAACGTCGTGATGACGCGCACCTTCTCCAAGATCCACGGGCTGGCGAGCCTTCGCATCGGCTGGATGTACGCGCCGGAAGCTGTGGTGGACGCGCTGGATCGCATTCGCGGCCCCTTCAACCTCAACGCCATGGCGATCGCGGCCGGCGCTGCTGCGATTCGCGACCGCGCCCATGTCGACAAGACCGTGCGGCACAACGACGAATGGCTGGAGCGGCTGACGAACGAGCTGACGGCGCTCGGCCTTCGCGTCACGCCTTCGGTCGGCAATTTCGTTCTGGTGCATTTCCCCGAAGGCGCCGGGCGGACGGCGGCCGACGCCGACGCCTTCCTGACCGAGCGGGGATTCATCCTGCGCCGCGTCACCGGCTACGGCTTTCCCAACGCGCTGCGCCTGACGATCGGCTCGAGCGAGGCCAATCGCGGCGTGCTCGCCGCTCTCGCGGAGTTCTTGGCCCGATGACCACGCCGCTCTTCGACAAGGTCGCGCTGATCGGCATCGGCCTGATCGGCTCCTCGATCGCCCTCAACATTCGCGAGCGGGGCCTCGCGCGCGAAACCGCCATCGCCACGCGCCGGCCCGAGACGCTGGCGCGCGCCCGGGAACTGGGCCTTGGCACGAGCTACCATCTCGACCCGGCCGAGGCCGTGGACGGGGCCGATCTCGTGATCCTCTGCCTGCCCGTCGGCTCCTGCGGCGCGGCCGCCGCCGCCATGGCGCCAAGGCTCAAGTCCGGCGCGATCGTCTCCGACGTCGGCTCGGTCAAGGCGGCCGTGGTCTCGGCCGTGCAGCCGCATCTGCCGGCCCATGTCCATTTCGTGCCGGGCCACCCGATCGCCGGAACCGAACAGTCCGGCCCCGATGCCGGCTTCAAGGAACTGTTCGAGAACCGCTGGACCATCCTGACGCCGCTGCCCGACACGGACGAGGCGGCGACCGAGCGTCTCGCCCGCTTCTGGCGCGCCACCGGCGCCATGGTGGAGACCATGACGCCCGAGCACCACGACCTCGTGCTCGCCATCGTCAGCCATGTGCCGCATCTCATCGCCTACAACATCGTCGGCACCGCCGCCGATCTCGAGACGGTGACGCAGTCCGAGGTCATCAAGTTCTCGGCCTCGGGCTTTCGCGACTTCACGCGCATCGCCGCGTCCGACCCGACCATGTGGCGCGACATCTTCCTCAACAACCGCGAAGCGGTGCTGGAGATGCTGGCGCGCTTCTCGGAGGATCTGGCCTCGCTGCAGCGGGCCATCCGCTGGGGCGACGGCGATTCGCTGTTCGACCTGTTCAGCCGCACGCGCACCATCCGCCGCTCCATCGTGGAAGCGGGGCAGGACACGGCGGACGCCAATTTCGGACGCCAGAAGCCGCGCAAGGATGCCTGGGACGAGACCGGCGAGACCGTTCCGGGCGAGTAGGCTCGCCCGGAATAGCTTTGCACCGTTGCCTAGTCTTAGGCCGGTTCAGATGCGCGGAATGCGGCCGAGCGGGATGAAGCCGAGCCGGGCCTCGCCCTCGCGCACCTGAACGTCCACCACGGTCTTGCCGTCTTCCTGCCGCCCGGCAAAGCCGAGCGCACCGGCGATCGTGGTGGCGAGCCCGCCGGTGCCCGGCACCAGGACGCCGATCAGCCCGGCGATCGACTGCGGGTCCTCCACCGCGAGACGGAAATCGCCCGAGACTTCGCCGCTCTGCGACACGCGGAAGGGGCCGGACAATTGTGCCCCGCCGCCGCCCGGCAAGGAGAGGCTGAGAAGCCGGATGGTCCCCGCCTCGCCGCGCAGCGCCTGCGAGACGTTGGCGCCGGGCACGCCCGTGCGCAGCCAGCCCGCCGCGCCGTCCAGCGTCAGGTCGGCCGCGAGATCGAAGGGCGGCAGTTCGGGCAGGCCCGGCAGCGTCGCCGTCACCGCCGCGTCCGTGAGGGCAAGGTCCAGCGCCGCGCCGTTCTGCCTCGCATGGGCCTCCAATCGCTCGGAGCGGGCGAGCGGCGCGCCGGCCCCCTCGCCTTCGCGCACCGAGACGACGGGCGCCTCGACCACCAGCGAGAAGCGCTCCAGCCCTTCCGTCCAAAGCGAGGTAGAGCCCTGCATCAGGCGCCAGCTCAGATAAAGCGGCGGCAGGTTCGGCGCGGTGACGAGCGCGGGGCCGGCGAGTTCCGCCACGATATGGCTGGGGTCGTAGATCTGCGCAGCGGTGCGAAGCGAGCCGGCCGAGGCGCTAACGCCGTTCTGCGGCGCCTCGACGCCGATCCGGTCGCAGGACAAGCCGAGCCGGAACGGAAATCCGAAGACCTGCCGGTTCTCGCACAGGACCGTCGCCCCGCCGCCGCCCGCCGCCTCCAGCGCCGAGGCGATGCGCCGGTCGAGTTCGCCGGCCAGCCAGTACCAGCCGCCCGCGCCCAGCGCGACGAGGATCACCACCAGGATGATGAGCCCGCGCAGCGCCCGCGCGGCGCTGGAACGGCGCGGCGCGCCTGCCTCAGAGCTTGACCTTGCCATCGTCTCGTCCTTTCTGCGCCCGATCGGGCGTCGAGCCCGCGCCGCGTTCCGTCTCGGGCGGATCGGGGCGGGCGAACCGGCCCGCTTGTGGCGCGCCGGGGAAGGGAATGGCAAGCGGTATGGGCGATTTGTGGGTGTTCGGCTACGGCTCGCTGATGTGGCGGCCGGGCTTCGCGTTCGAGGAGCGGCAGAAGGCCCGGCTGGGCGGCTTCCATCGCTCGCTTTGCATCTATTCCCATGTTCATCGCGGCACGCCGGAGCGGCCGGGGCTGGTGTTCGGGCTCGATCGCGGCGGCTCCTGCGTCGGCATGGCCTTTCGAGTCGCCGAAGCCGGGCGCGAGGAGGTGATCGCGTATCTGCGCGAGCGCGAACTGCCGACCAATGTCTACAAGGAAACCACCCTGCCCATACGGCTGGAGGACGGTCGCCCGGTGCGGGCGCTCGGCTTCATCGTCGATCGCGGCCATTCCCAATATGCCGGGCGGCTCGATGTCGAGACGGCAGCGCGGCTGGTGGCCGGTGGGCACGGGCAGTCCGGCCCCAATGTCGACTATGTCCGCTCGGCCTTCGAGGAGATCGGCCGCCTCGGCCTCACCGACCGCTGGCTCGGCGATGTCGTGGCGCGGCTTTAGCGGCAGGCGCGGAGCCTGCCAAAGCCGGCTGATCGGTCTCCTCCCGGGTTCTCAGGTCGAAGCAGGCGTCGGCACCTGATCGAGATGGGCGGCCAGAAGCGGGCTGACCGGCAGGGCGGGATAATCGGACAGCGCCTCGCGCATCAGCGCGTCGGAGCGCGCCTCGATCCGCCCGCCCAGTTCGCCCAACAATGCGGCGCGCGTCAGGCCCGGGCCGATCGGGGGTAGGAACTCGGCGCGGATCGTGCCGGGCTGGCGGCGCACCGCCTTGCGCGGCCAGAACAGGCCGGAATTCAGCGCCACCGGCACGATGGTAAGCGACAGCGCATCGTAGAGGAAATGGATGCCGGGTCGGTAGTTGGGCGTGGCGCCCGGGGCGGCGCGCGTGCCCTCGGGGAAGATGATGATCTGCCGCCCGTCCGCGATCGCCTTGCGCGCCTCGGCGAGCAGGCTCGGCAGCACGGCGCCGCGCCGCTTGCGATCCACCGGGATCATGCCCATCCGCTGCGCGTACCAGCCGAAGACGGGAATGCCCATCAGCTCCTTTTTGAGGATGAAGGTCGGCTTCTCCAGATGGGGCAGAAGCGCGATCACCTCCCAGAAGGACTGGTGCTTGGAGGCGACGAGGACGGGGCCGACGGGAATGTTCTCCTGGCCCGTCAGCTCCGAGCGCGTGCCGGCGAGCCAGCGCAGGAGGAAGAGGCTGCTGCGCCCCCAGCTCTTGACGATCCACCAGCAGGCCCGCTCCGGCAGGAGAAAGAAGACGGGGAGATAAAGCAGCATCTGCCCCGCCAGATTGGCGTAGAACAGGATCTGGAAGACGACGGATCGAAACAGCGTCATGAACGGGATCGCAAGGCCAGGCGGAGCTTTGAGCCCGAAGCGTCCCCACGGGCTCTCGACCGGTCTCTTACGAGGCTTTGCGGATTATTTGAAGGACGCTTGCACCCGATCGTGGCCGGCGATGCGATGTTCCCGGTCTTGCGCCATCACATTGTGCCAGGCGACGCGCGCCTTCACCGCCAGGACCTTGGCATATTCGGTCGCCAGCAGCCGCAGCCCAAGCCGCGTCGGCCAGCCGTCGGGGCGCCAGAGCTTGTCGGGCGAGACGGGATAGGGAACGATTTCCGGCGCGTCCGGCACGTCGGCCATTTCCAGGAGCGAGCGCGGAATGTGATAGTCGCTGGTGACGAGAAGCAGGCGGCGGAACCCGTGCTCGCGCGCCCAGCGCGTCGCCATCTCGGCATTGCCGATCGTGTTCAGCGCCTCGTAGTCGAGATCCACGCAGCACTCGAACAGGCCGGCGTCCGTGCCGGTGGTGCGCGCCAGCGCCCGGGCGCTGGTGCCCCGGTTGACGCCGCTCACCAGAAGCCGCTGCCCCTCGCCGCTGCGAAGCAGGTCGATGCCCTGCTGCAGGCGCTGCTCGCCGCCCGTCAGCACCACGATCCCGTCCGCTCGCGCGGCGGTCGGCGGCGTGGTGAGCAGCGCGACATCGCGCGCGAAGCGCACGAAGCCGCCCGCGAGATAGGCCCCCGAGGCGAAGCCCACGAGCAGCAGGACGAGCGCGAGCCTTTGGCCCCGACGCCGTTTCCGACGCCGGGCCTCCGCTTCCGTCCGTTCGCGCTCCAGACCTCCCAAGCCCGTCATGCCCATTCAACGCTGGCTCTCGATCATTCGTTCACGCTTCCACCGGCGAGAGCATGTCGATGGCGGCCAATTGCCGGATGACGGTTATGCGAGACGTGACCGCCGTCAACACTCCGATCAGAACAATCAGCGCCAGCACGCCGCCATAACCGGTCCAGCCGATGGCGAAGGAGCCGAACAGGGCGCTGATCTGGTCGGCCTCGGGCGTCGCCTGGTTGGCAGCCGTCCAGCGGCCGAAGAGATAGAAAACCAGCAGCGCCACGGCCCCGCCCGTCAGCGCGCCCATCAGCCCGAGCTTGAGGAAATGGCGCTGGAACTCGGCGGCGATGAAGGAACCCCGCGCGCCGACGAAATGCAGCACCTCGATAATGTGCCGGTTGCCCGTCATGGCGCCGCGCGTGGCGAAAACGACGGTGAGAACGGTCGCCACCAGAACCAGTGCCAGGATGGCGATGCCAGTCAGCACGGTGGCATGGGCCATGGAAACGAGGCGCGAGACCCAGGCGCGGTGATCGTCGAGGCTTGCCTGGGGCACCGCGTCGCGGATCGCCTTCCCGAGTGCCGCGAAGTCGGGCGGCGAATCCTCGTCGATGGCGATCACCACGAGACGCGGCACGGGCAACTCGTCTAGATCGAGCCCTTCGCCGAGCCAGGGCTCCAGAAGCCGGCTGGTGGCCGCGTCGTCCATCACGTCGGCCGACAGGACGCCGCGCGTGCCGAGCGCGATCATCTGTACGTTTCGGAGAGCCCCCGCCATGTCGAGCCCCTCGTCGGGCCGGATCTGCACGGTGACCTCGCGCGCGATCTGCGACTGCCATTGCGCGGCGGTGTCGGAGACGAGCGTTACCGCGCCGACCGTGAGGCTGGCGAGGAAGGTCATGATGGCGATGACGGTCAGCAGCGCCCGTCCGGCGACGTTGCCGGGCGGCACGATCGGCGCCTCGCGGCTGGCGGCGGACCGCAGAGCAAGGCGCGAAGGCAGGCGGGAGACGATCCGGTCAATCATAGATGTCGAGCCGCCCCTGCCCCAGAACCAGCCGGCGCGCCTCGACCTGCTCCATCAGGGCGAGGTCGTGCGTGGCGATGACGACGGCGGTGCCCGTCCGGTTCAACTCCATGAAGAGGCGCAGGAGCCGGCGCGCGAGGGGCGGATCGACATTGCCGGTCGGCTCGTCGGCCAGAAGGATGTCGGGCTGGTCGATCAGGGCGCGGGCGATCGCCGCGCGCTGCTTTTCCCCGCCCGAAAGCACCAGCGGCGGCGCGTCGAGCCGGTCCCCCAGCCCCACCCAGCGGATGAGATCGATCACGTCCTGCCGGTAGCTCGCCTCCTCCTTGCCGCGCACGCGCAGCGGCAGGGCGACGTTCTCGTAGGTCGTCATGTGGTCGAGCAGGCGGAAATCCTGGAACACGACGCCGATGCGGCGCCGGATGGCCGGCAGATCGGTGCGCTTCAAGGTCGCGGCATCGCGCCCGAGCACGGTGATCGTGCCGCGCGTCGGCTTCAGCGCCAGAAACAGCATGCGCAAGAGGCTCGTCTTACCCGCGCCGGACGGCCCAGTCAGGAACTGGAACGAGCGCGCGCGGATCTCGAAGGTGAGATCGCGCAGCACCTCCGGCCCCATGTCGTAGCGCAGGCCCACATTCTCGAACCGGATCAATCCGTTCCGCCCTTTCCTCTGGTCCCGCGCGAAGGCCGAAACGGCCGCGTCGGGCGCCCTTCCTTCGCGCAGCTTTCGGGCGCCTTTCGGGCTGCCCGGGGTCAGTTTGGCACCAAGGTCTTTACACCTTGTTAACCATGCGAGCTTACCGATCCCTGACCAGACGGCCTCCTCCCGGCCTCGACCTCAGCACTCAGGATCGGCCCATGCGCTCCCGCCAGGCTTCCTCCGCCGCCCGTGCCTACGACCCGACGCCCTGGCGCGACAGCGTCGGCCTCGTGATCGACCTCGAAGCCCGCCGCCTCGCGCCGAGCGAGCCGCCGCAAGCCCAGCCCGCCGGCCCGCGCGCGCCCTATACATGGGACGATTTCGAGACCGCGAACAGCAACCACGCCCCGCCGCCGCGCTCGCGCGATCTCGGCTCGCGCCGCACCGGTGCGCGCGACATGTCGGCCGAAACCCGGCTGATGATTAGCCTCTTCGCGCTTCTGTTCTTCCTGGTCGCGCCGGCCCATATTGCGCCCCCAACACAAGCGCCCGTCGTGGCGGGAAAGGGAACGCCATGATCCGGGTTCGCGGCAAGACCATCGAGACGCTCTTCTCGGAAGAAGAGATCGCAAGCCAGATCGAACGGCTGGCCGCCGAGATCGCCGCGCGCAAGCCCGAGAACCTTCTAGTGGTGGCGGTGCTGAAAGGCTCCTTCATCTTCGCGGCCGATCTCATCCGCGCGCTGCACAAGCAGCATGTCGCACCGGAGATGGAGTTCATCCAGCTTTCCTCCTACGGCACGGGCACGGTCGGCGGCGACGTGCGCATCGTGCGCGATCTCGACGGGCAGATCGCCGGTCGCAAGGTGCTGATCGTCGACGATATCCTCGAGTCGGGCCGCACGCTGAAATTCGCCCGCGAGCTCATGCTCTCGCGCGGGGCGACCGGCGCCGAGATCGCGGTCCTCCTCGACAAGCGCATGCGCCGCGTCGTGGAACTGGAGGCCGATTATGTCGGCTTCGAATGCCCCGACCATTTCGTCGTCGGCTACGGCATGGACGTCGCCCACACGTTCCGCGAACTGCCCTTCGTCGGTCGCGTCGTGAGCTAAACTTCGTTTCATCCTTCGTTCACCACGCTTCGTAAGGCTTCGCACAAGGATACTGCGGAATAATCCGCAGACGGGCGCGTGCTTGCCCGTTTCCGACCGGGTCGATCCGGTGTGTGGGAGTTGCGGACCATGGCGAGAATTCTGATCGCGGAAGACGAAGCGGGTGTGCGCCTCCTCGTGGCCCGCGCGCTGCGCATGGAAGGGCACGAAGTCGTCATGGCCGAGGACGGCGAGATGGCGATCGACATCCTGGCGGAGGAAAACGGGCGCTTCGACCTCGTCCTGTCCGACATTCGCATGCCGGCCCTGACGGGTATCGAGCTGGCCTATGCCGCGCGCGCCGCCTTCCCGGACCTGCCGATCCTGCTGATGACCGGCTATGCCGAGCAGCGGGAAGCGGCCGAGGACCTCAGCGAGATCATCATGGGCGTGGTGGACAAGCCCTTCACGCTCGCCGAAATCCGCCTTCGCGTGGCGCAGGCGTTGCGCGATCCCGCGGCGGACGAAGACTTGTTTCTGATGCGCCGCTACGGCTGAGGGCCGCACGGCGAAGAAAGCTCTACAATTTTCCAAAACTGACAGGTTTCGAAGGGCGGCCCTCGGGTCGCCCTTTTGCGTGATCGCCCCGCTCAGCGCCGACGCGCGACGAAGAACAGGCGGGGGAAGGCGAGAAGCCGGCGCTCGTCCGCCCGCTCGCCATAGAGCCGCGTCATCTCCTGCGTGTAGCGACCGAGAAAGCGCTCGCGCTCGCGCTCGGGCAGCCGGTCGATGAAGGGTTTGAGGCCGGTGGAGCGGAACCAGTCGGTGATCGCCTCGGCGCTCTCCATCGGATGCTCGTAGACCGTGGTCCAGACATCCACCTCGCTCGCCTCACGGATCAGCCAGTCGTAATAGGTAGCGCGCGTCGCGACCGCCTCCCGCGCCTCCGAGAAGCCCTGGAAGAAGCCGGCAAACTCCGGCTCGGCGGCAATCGTGCGCATCGCGGTCTGGCTCGGCTCGGCGAGATTGTCGGGGATCTGCGCGGCGAGAAGTCCGCCCGGCGCGACCTGGGCGAACAGCGCCGGCACAAGGCTTTCGTGACCCAGCACCCATTGCAGCGAGGCATTGGCGAAGAGGAGATCGAAGGGCCGCTCCGCCTGAAACCGCCCGATGTCGCCCTGTTCGAACCGGCAGGTGGGCAGGCGCCGGCGCGCTTGCGTCAGCATCGCCTCCGACGTGTCGAAGCCGGTGATCTCGGCCTCTGGAAACCGCTCGAACAGAAGCTCGGTGGAATTGCCGGGGCCGCAGCCGAGATCGGCGATGCGCAGGCCCGCGCCGCCCGGCGCGCCATCGAGCCGGCAGCGGGCGAGGAGATCGCGCGCCGGGCGGGTGCGTTCGTCCTCGAAACGGCTGTAGAGCGCCGGGTTCCAATCCGCCATGTCGCCTCTCCTTGCTGGGCGGTCCGGTCATAGACCCCGAACGCGGCGGAGGCGAGAGTTTTGCGCTGGCATCTCAGCGGGCACCGGCAGGGCCAGAGTTAGGAGATCGTCCGGTTCTGTCCGGGGTTGTGCGAGAGCGATGGAGGGATCGGGCTGGAGGAGCGCGCCCCACCTTCGCTCTCCCGTCTCATTCCTGGCCCTCCGACGGGTCGATGACGAAAGCCCTGTTCGCAGGCGCTCTGCTCGTGTGGGGTCGACCTGAAAGGATGCCCGAAGAACGGACAGCTCCCTGCCGCGCCGACTCGGCCTCGGCTTGCCCCCGTACGACGGCGCACAAGATCCAAAAACGCAGCCGCTCGCGGTCTCGATCAGCGTTCGAGCCTGGCCGCGCCGCACTGCCCGTCAGGGTGTGCGAAGCAGGCGCTCGAGATAGTCGCGCTCTTCCTGCGGCGAAAGCTGGCGGCCGAGCCGGTCGCGGATCTGGTCGAGGATCTGGCGCGCGCGCTGGATGTCGATCTCGTCGGGAACGCCGACATCGCTGCCGAAATCGGGCCCCTGCGTCTGTCGCTCGCGGCCGAGCGGGTCGAGCCCGGAGCGCTGGCGGCCGGGGCCGTAGCCCTGCCCCATCTGCCCCTGCCCGGGCTGCTGGCCCTGGCCCGGCTGCTGGCCCTGGCCCGGCTGCTGGCCTTGCCCCTGGCCCTGGCCTTCGCCCTGGCCCATGGCCTGCTGCATCTGGCGCATGGCGTCCTGCGCGCCGCGCCGAAGCGCGGCCATGGCGTCGCCCTGCTGGCCGACCGCCTCGCCGTCATTGCCCTGGCCGATCGACCCTTCCGCGCGGCCCATGGACTCGCCGGCCTGACCCAAGTCCTGGCTCGGCTGGAGGCCCTGGCCTTTCATCGCGTCCTGCAACGCCTGGAGGTCCTTCTGCAGCTGGCCCTGTTCCTTCTGGAGCCGGTCCTTCAGCGCCTGCAGCTGCTCGGCGGTCGGCGGCTGGCCGCCTTCGCCGGCCTGCGGCTGGCCTTGCTGATCCTGTTGCCCCTGCTGGCCGGGCTGCTGTTGCCCCTGCTGCTCTTCCTGCTGCCGCATGCCGCGCTCGGCTTCCATCTGGCGGCGCATCTGCTGGCGGCCCATCTCGAAGGTCTCGTCCATCAGCTTCTGCTGGCGCTGCAGCATCTCGCCGAGCTGATTCATCTGCTGCTGCATCGGGCTCTGGGCCTGCTGGCCCTGCTGCCCTTGCTGGCCCGGTCGCATGGCCTGGAGGCTCTGCATCATCTGGTTGAGTTCGGACAGAAGTTGCTGCGCGGCGTCTCGCGAGCCCGAGCGCGCCAGATTCTCGATCCGGTCCAGCATGCGGTCGAGATCCTGCGGGCGGATCTCCTGCGCCTGCCCCATCTGGCTCTGACTCTGCGGGGGCATGTTGCGCATCGCCTCCATCATCGCCTGCATATATTGCTGCATGGCCTCGCGCAGCTCCTGCGTCAGGCGCGCGATCTCCTCCTCGCCGGCATTGTTGCGCAGCGCCTCGGCAAGCTTCTCCTGCGCGTCGCGCAGCTGCCGCTCGGCCACCGACAGGCCGCCCTCCTCGATTCCGAGCGCGATCGACCAAAGGAAGTCCACGCCCGAAAGCAGCGTCTCGTCGTCATGGGCGTTGTTGATGCGCTCGCGCGCGGCGCGAAGGGCGAGATAGTCGGTCGGCTTCGCGATGAACTCGTCGCCGCGCAGCGTCACCGCGTCCAGCATGTCCACGACGCGACGTGCCGCATTGGCGTCGAGCGCCAGGATGCGCCGCTGCTCGATCACGGCGCGCGCCAGCGGATCGTTGAACCGGCGCTGCGGCAGCGTCACCTCGACGGGCGCGGACTCGCCGATCTGCCCGGCATCGTCGCGCACCTGGAGCACCATGGCGACCTTGGCCCCGGCATAGGGGCTTTCGGTGAAGTCGAGCCCGGTGCGGCCCTTGGCCTCGCCCTTGGTCCGGCGGGGCATGGCGAGCGTCACCTCCGGCACGGGAAGCAGCGGCCGGGCGCCGGGCGCCACGGGCTCGCGCAGCTGGAGCAGCGCCTTGCCGGCGCTCGCGCCATAGTCGTCCGTCACCGCGAAGGCGATGTCGAGCGTGTTGTTGCGGCCCGCCTTGGGCTCGCCGTCGAAACGCACGATCGGCGGCAGGTCGGGCGTGACGGCGAAGCGCCAGTCGCGCAGGGTGCGCAGCGCCGTCTCGACCCGCACCGCGCCGCTGGCGCCGAGCGGCAATTCATATTGGGCGGACGCCGTGGCCGTGGCGGCGGGCGCAGGTGCGCTCTCCCCCGCCTCGTTGGCCGGTGCCGGATCCACGGGCGCCAGCACCTGCGCCTCGCCGCTCTCGGGCGCGAAGATCACCTTGGTGCCCTCGCCGTCAGACAGACGAAGGGACAGGATCGTGCCCTGCGGCACGTCCACCGCCGCGCCGCCCACCGCGTCTCCCGTCAGGAAGATCGGCGCGCGGCCGGTGTAGCCGGGCGGCGTCGCCCAGGCGTCGATGCGCGCCGCCGCCAGCAAGGGCACCTCGCCGCCTTGCAGCGCGTCCGCCACCCGCCCGCCGCCGGGGCCGAAGGAATAGCCGAAAGCCGTGACGAGCAGCGCCGCCAGAAGCGCGCGCAGGCCGAGCGGATCGAGCCGATAGGTGCGCGTTTGGGGCGAGCCGCCGCGAAGCCGCGACAATTGCTCGCGCATCCGCCGCTGGTGCTCGCGCCAGAGCGCCAGCGCGAACGGGTCCTCGCCCGCCGCCCGGTCGCTCTGCACGGCGAGCGGCTGGTGGAGAAGCCGGCTTTCCGACTCGATGCGTCGGACGACATCGGCGCTGTTCGGCCAGCGCAGGCCCCGGGCGCGCCAGACGAGAAACAGCCCGGCCGCGGCGAAAAGCGCCAGCAGGACGAGGCGCGCGAAGAAGGGCACCGCGGCGAAGAGGCCGAACCAGGCCAGCGTCAGAAAGGCGGCGACCAGCGCCGCCACACCCATCAGAAAGGGCCAGGCGCGCTCCAGCAGCAGCGAGGCCACCGCGCCGGCGCAAGCGCGCAGGGGCGCGCGGGCGGCGGGAGGAAGAGGGGAATCGAATTCAGCCATCGCGCCGCTTCCAGGCAGGTTCGGCCGCCGGCGGAACGCCGGCCGCCTCTTGGGGTCGCGGCCGGGACAAGACGCGTCTCACCCGGCGCCCGCCCGCTCGTTCTCACAACTTAACAGTTTCTATGGCGAAGACGAGGCCGTCGCGAAGGCGTGAACGGCGGCCGGAGCCGCTGGCCCTAGAACCCGAGGCAAGACCTGCCGAGGTCGGCTGGCCGGAGCCTTTGTCCGGTTACGTCGTCGCGAAGGCTCGCCGATGGACCCTCGCATCGACGGCCCCTAACTCCTGGTGAACCAGACGAGATCCCTCGCCCGCAGGTCTAGTCCCGCACCCTCAAGCTCAGGCCAGCCAGTCCGGCACGCGGTCGAGGGCGATGATCTCGTCCACGGTCAGGCGCGGGCGGATCACGGCGAAGCGCTCGTCCTTCACCAGCACTTCCGGCACCAGGGCGCGCGTGTTGTAGGTGCCGGCCTGCACCGCGCCATAGGCGCCCGCCGAAGCCACCGCGAGAAGATCGCCCGGCCGCACCACGGGCAGCGAGCGCTCCTTGGCCAGGAAGTCGCCGCTTTCGCAGACTGGCCCCACCACGTCGGCCACGACATAGTCCTGATGCGGATCGGGCTCCACCACGGGGCGGATCTCGTGCCAGGCCTCGTAGAGCGTCGGGCGGATCAGGTCGTTCATCGCCGCGTCGACGATGACGAAGGTGCGCCCGCCCTCCTCCTTCACGTAGAGAACCTTGGCGACCAGAATGCCGGCATTGGCCGCGATCAGCCGGCCGGGCTCGAAGATCACCTTGGCGCCCAGCGCGCGCACATGCTTCTTCACCGTCTCGGCATAGGCCGGGGGGCCGGGAGGCGGCTCGTTGGACGCGCGATAAGGCACGCCGAGCCCGCCGCCGAGATCGATATGGGTGATCCGATGACCCTTGCCGCGCAGCCGGCCGACGAGTTCGGCGAGCTTGGCGAAGGCGAGATCGAAGGGCTCGAGCTCGGTGATCTGCGAGCCGATATGCATGTCGATGCCCGACACCTCGATGCCCGGCAGCGTGGCGGCGAGATCGTAGACCGCTTCGGCCCGCTCGAAGGCGATGCCGAACTTGTCGGACTTCTTGCCGGTCGAAATCTTGGCATGGGTGCGCGCGTCGACATCCGGGTTGATGCGGAAGGAAACATGCGCCGTGCGCCCCGACGCGCTGGCGCGCGCCGAGATGGCGCGCAGTTCGGGCTCGGATTCGATGTTGAAGCAGAAGATGCCGGCGTCGAGACCGGCGTCGATCTCCTCCGCCGTCTTGCCGACGCCCGAGAACATGATCTTCTCTGGCGGAATGCCGGCGAGCAGAGCCCGGCGCAGCTCGCCCCCGGATACGACGTCGGCGCCCGCGCCGAGGCGCGCCAGCGTCTTCAAAACGGCCTGGTTGGAATTGGCCTTCATCGCGTAGCAGACGGTCGCGTCTATGTCGGCGAAGGCCTCCGCGAAGACGCGGTAATGCCGCTCCAGCGTCGCGGTCGAGTAGCAGTAGAAGGGCGTTCCGACCTCGGCGGCGATGTGGCGAAGATCCACCGCCTCGCCATGCAGGATGCCGTCGCGATATTCGAAATGGTTCATGGAAGAGGCCGGGCGGAAGGAGACGGAAAGGGGATCAGTTCAGGAGGCCGTCGAGAAAGAACGGCTTCTTCTCGGCGGCGGGATTGCGCGTGATCTCGGTCGGCACGACGGAGAGGTTGGAGGCGAGCGGCGTCGCCTTGGGCAGGCGCGCCGTGCCGCCGGGCGCGGGCACGACGACGTGCGAAGCCTGGCCGTCGGCGCGCTTGGCCACGGGCACGGACTTCACGCCGCAGCCGGCAAGCGTGCCCGCCAGGCCAAGAGCGAGCGCCAGGGTGATCCCACGTCTGTTCATGCCGTCCGTTCCGTTCCGCCGGCAGTGCCCGGCTCGTATCCCATCCATAGCCCGGCGCTGTGGGGAAATCACCCCTCGGTAACGAGCCGCTCGCGCCAATAGCGCACCTGCGCCCGCACGTTTTCCGGCGCAGTGCCGCCGAAGCTGGTGCGGCTGGCGACGGAGGCGTCCACCGACAGGACGGAATAAACGGCGTCGGTGATGCGCGGGTCGAGCTGGCGGAGGTCCTCCAGCGGCAGCGATTCCAGCGCCACGCGCCGCTCCTCGGCCATGGCGACGGCCCGACCGGTGACGTGATGGGCCTCGCGGAAGGGCAGGCCGAGCTCGCGCACCAGCCAGTCGGCCAAGTCCGTGGCAGTGGAGAAGCCGGCACCTGCGGCCGCGCGCATCTTCTCGGCGTTGACCTTCAGATCGCGCATCATGCCGGTGACGGCGGCGAGCGCCAGGGCGAGGCTGTCGACGGCGTCGAAGACCTGTTCCTTGTCCTCCTGCATGTCCTTGGAATAGGATAGAGGCAGGCCCTTCATGATGGTGAGCAGCGCCACCAGCGAGCCGTTGATGCGGCCCGTCTTGGCGCGCACCAGTTCGGCCGCATCCGGGTTTTTCTTCTGCGGCATGATCGAGGAGCCGGTGGAGAAGGCGTCGGACAGGCGCACGAAGTCGAACTGCGGCGTCGACCAGATCACGATCTCTTCGGCGAGGCGCGAGAGATGCGTGGCCGCGATCGAGGAGGCGGCGAGGAATTCCAGCGCGAAGTCGCGGTCCGAGACCGAATCCAGCGAATTGCGCGTCGGCTCGCGGAAGCCCAGAGCCTCGGCCGTCCGGTGCCGGTCGATCGGGAAGCCCGTGCCGGCGAGCGCGGCGGCACCGAGCGGCGATTCGTCCATGCGCCGGATGGCGTCCTGCACCCGGCCACGATCGCGCGCCGCCATCTCGGCATAGGCGAGGCAATGGTGGCCGAAGGTCACGGGCTGGGCGGCTTGGAGATGGGTGAAGCCAGGCATGACCGTGCCGGCGTGCTCTTCGGCCCGGTCCACCAGCGCCTCGATCAGGAGCCTCAGCGCGCGGTCGAGATCGATCGCCGCGCCCTTCACGAAGAGCCGGAAATCGACGGCCACCTGATCGTTGCGCGAACGGGCGGTGTGCAGGCGCCCGGCGGCGGGGCCGATCAGCGAGGCCAGCCGCGCCTCGACATTCATGTGAATGTCCTCGTGGGCGACGGAAAACTCGAAGCGGCCCTCGTCGATCTCGGTGCGGATCTGCTCCAGCCCACGCCTGATTTCCGCCGCGTCCTCCTGCGAGATCACGCCTTGCGCGGCCAGCATGGCCGAATGGGCGATCGACCCGGCGATGTCTTCGCGGTAAAGCCGCTTGTCGAAGGAGATGGAAGCGTTGATCGCCTCCATGATCGCGCTGGGGCCCGAAGCGAAGCGTCCGCCCCACATTTCGTTGCTTGTCTTGCCGCTCACGAAAAGGCCCTTCTGCCGATGTCCGACCTCGAACCCAAGACGCCGCCCGCGCCTAAGCGCCAGACGGGCCGGATCGTCGGCCTTGCTCTTCTGGCCGGTCTCGCTGCCGGCGCGTTCGGCGTATACGTGATGGAAACGCGCTCTGGCAATTCGAGCGTGGCATCAACCTGCCCGGCCAAGGACGGATTGCGTCAGGCGTTGGACGGCGCGGCCCGGGGCGAGGTCGCCGCCGTGGTGCCGCTCGACCAGCCTTTCGACGTGTCCACCATCGCCTTCAAGGACGGCAACGACCAGCCGACGAGCCTCGGCGCGATGAAGGGCCAGTCGCTCCTCGTCAATCTCTGGGCCACCTGGTGCGCGCCCTGCCGGGCCGAAATGCCGGCGCTTGACCAGCTGGAGCGTCAGGCCGGCGACGAAAGCTTCGCGGTCGTGCCGATCAATATCGACATGGGCGACGTCGCCAAGCCCAAGGCCTTCTACGCCGAAACCAACCTCACCGCCCTGCCCTTCTTCCGCGACGAGACGATGGGCGTCTTCAACGACCTGAAGAAAGCGAGCGTCGCGGTCGGCCTGCCGGTGACGCTGCTGGTCGACGCGGACGGCTGCGCCCGCGCCGCGATCAACGGCCCGGCGCACTGGTCGAGCCCGGACGCCCTGGCGCTGGTGGATGTGCTGAAGGGCGCTGGCGGAGGATCGGCGGCGGCCCCGCCGCAAAGCTGAGGCGAGCCGCCGCCCCGCCCGCTTATCAGAGCCTGTTTGGAACCTCGGTCGGGTCGGTCCGCCGGCGCTTTTCCAAACAGCCTCTCAGCGCGTGGGAACCGGCACCTCGCCGCGATAGTCGTAGAAGCCGCGCTTGGCCTTGCGGCCGAGCCAGCCGGCCTCGACATATTTCACGAGCAGCGGGCACGGGCGGTATTTGGAATCGGCCAGCCCGTCATGCAGCACCTGCATGATCGACAGGCAGGTGTCGAGACCGATGAAGTCGGCGAGCTGGAACGGCCCCATCGGATGGTTGGCGCCGAGCCGCATCGAGGCATCGATCGATTCCACCGAGCCGATGCCTTCGTGCAGCGTGTAGATCGCCTCGTTGATCATGGGGATCAGGATGCGATTGACGATGAAGCCGGGAAAATCCTCCGAGACGATGATGGTCTTGTCCAGGCGCTCCACGAAGCGCTTGGAAGCTTCGAACACGCCGTCGTCGGTGGCGATGCCGCGCACCAGCTCGACCAGCTTCATGACCGGCACCGGGTTCATGAAATGGATGCCGAGAAAGCGTTCGGGCCGGTCCGTGCCGGCGGCGAGCCGCGTGATGGAGATCGAGGACGTGTTGGAGGCGAGGATCGCGTCCGGCCGCAGCACGGGGCAGACCTGCGCGAAGATGCGCCGCTTGATCTCCTCCTTCTCGGTCGCCGCCTCGATCACGAGGTCGCTGGGGGCGAGATCGTTGACGCCGTCGGCGGGCTTCAGGCGCGACAGGGCCGCGTCCCGCGCCTCCTCCGTCATCTTGCTGCCCGCCACCTGCCGGTCGAGCCCCGCCTTGACCTTGGCCACGCCTTGGCGCGCCTGTTCGAGGCTGACGTCGTAGAGCACGACGTCGAACCCGGCGAGGGCGCCGACCTGGGCGATGCCCGTTCCCATCTGTCCGGCGCCGATGATGCCGACGATGCCGATATCGCTCATGGAAGACGCCCTCCTTGGGGCAGGATCAGAGCTTGGACGTAAGTTCAGGCACGAGCGTGAAGATATCGCCGACGAGGCCGTAGTCGGCGACCTGGAAGATCGGCGCGTCCTCGTCCTTGTTGATGGCGACGATGACCTTCGAGTCCTTCATGCCCGCCAGATGCTGGATGGCGCCCGAGATGCCCGCCGCGACGTAAAGGTCCGGCGCCACGACCTTGCCGGTCTGACCCACCTGCCAGTCGTTCGGCGCATAGCCCGCGTCCACCGCCGCCCGGCTGGCGCCCACCGCCGCGCCCAGCTTGTCGGCCAGCGGCAGCATCACCTCCTCGAACTTCTCTCGGCTCCCCAGCGCCCGCCCGCCCGACACCACGATCTTGGCGCCCGACAGTTCGGGCCGCTCGGAATGGGCCACCTCCTGGCCGACGAAGCGCGACACGGCCGGGTCGGCGGCGGCCGCCACGCTCTCCACCGGCGCGGACCCGCCCTCGCCGGCGGCCGCGAAGGCGCTGGTGCGAACCGTCAGAAGCTTGATCGCGTCCCGCGAGCGCACGGTCTCGATCGCGTTGCCGGCATAGATCGGACGCTCGAACGTGTCCGCGCCGTGCACGGCGATGACGTCCGACACCTGCATGACGTCGAGAAGCGCGGCCGCGCGCGGCAGGACGTTCTTGCCCGACGCCGTGGCGGGGGCGACGATCGCGCCATAGCCGGGGGCGAGCGCGACCAGCAGCGTGGCCAACGGCTCGGCCAGGGCGTGGCCGTAGAGCGCGGCGTCGGCCAGCAGAACCTTGGCGACGCCGGAGAGCTTGGCGGCGGCGTCCGCCACCGGCGCGCAGCCCTCGCCGGCAACGAGAAGATGCACCTCGCCGCCCAGCTGCCGCGCGGCGGTCAGCGCCTTGGCGGTTTCGCCCGACAGATGCGCGTTGTCGTGTTCGGCGATCAGAAGCGTGGTCATGGAAGGAACCTCGAAATCAGATGGAAGCAGGATCGGGCGGGCCGGCTCAGACCAGCCCGGCGCCCTTGAGCGCGGAGACCAGCTCGTCCACCGAGCCGAGCTTGACGCCGGCCTGCCGGCCCTTGGGCTCGGCCGTCTTCACGACCTCCAATCGGAGGCTGGTGTCGACGCCGTAATCGG
>NZ_BBWL01000017.1:0-17300 GCF_001463785.1 Aureimonas sp. AU40 | reverse complement strand
GACGCCCTTTAGGATCTTGGCCACCGCCAGGGGCTCGACGGGCCCCTCGGCCTTCACCAGGATGCCGCGATCGGCGCCCATGGCGAGCGCAGTGCGGATCGTGTCCGCCGCCTGCGCCGGGCCGACCGAGACCGCCACGATCTCGGCCGCGCCGCCCTTTTCCTTCAGCCGAACCGCCTCTTCCACCGCGATCTCGTCGAACGGGTTCATCGACATCTTCACATTGGCCAGCTCGACGCCCGAACCGTCCGACTTCACTCGGATCTTCACGTTGTAGTCGACCACACGCTTCACGCAGACCAGAATCTTCATGCGGTTCGTTCCCTCGCAGCCGGCTCCATGGTGGGACCTCGACTCGGCAAGGCCCGCCAATGCTTCGTTCTCTTTATGGAGCGCGCGGCCGGGCTTCAAGCCGGCGCGCCGCACCAAACAAGCGAGAAGCTATCTAACTTTTACGTTCACGTCAAAATCTTGACCGGGCGATTCGGGGCGCGCTTCTAGCGATTGGCGCCGGGAACCCAGAGCACGTCGCCACGGCCCTTATCGTTGGCATGGCGCGCCATGACAAAGAGAAGGTCCGACAGGCGGTTGACGTAGCGAATCGCCGCCGAGGACACGCGCTCGCCGGCGACCTCGCCCAGCGCCACCATCAGACGCTCGGCACGCCGGGCCACGGTTCGGGCCATGTGCAGATGCGCCGCAAGCGGCGTACCGGCCGGCAGAACGAAGGAACGCAGCGGCTCAAGCTCAGCATTCAGCCGGTCGATCTCCGCTTCCAAGGCGTCCACCTGCGACTGCACGATGGCCAGCCGCTCGAACGGCAGGGGTTGCCCGGTTTCGGGTGTGGACAGATCGGCGCCGAGGTCGAAGAGGTCGTTCTGAACGCGGGCCAGCAGAGCGTCCACCTCCCCCGCCGCATGGAGCCGGGCGAGGCCTAGAACGGCGTTCAACTCGTCCACCGTGCCATAGCTCTCGACACGGGCATTGGCCTTCGAGCGCCGCTCGCCATTGCCGAGGCCCGTGGTTCCGTCGTCCCCCGTCCTTGTATAGATCCTGTTCAGCCGCACCATGATGCTCGTCCTCGCGTTCCGCCGCCCCTCGTTTCAACTAGGGCGACCAGCCGCATTACCGCAGGGTTCAGCGCGAGAAATACAGGACGGCGACGATCACCGCGACGGCGAGCGCCTGCAGCATGACGCGCATGCGCATGAGCTTCTGCGAGGTGTTGCCCGGCCCGCCGTTCATCATGTTGCGCAGGCCGAGCAGCAGGACGACGGCCACCGACACCATGAGGATCAGGGCCAGAAAGGTGAAGAAGCTGGACATGGTTCGTTCCGCGGCCGGAAGGGCCTTGCCGAGATATAGACCGTGCGACCGGCTGGCGCGAGCGCTTGCGACCTTGAGACCGCTCGAGCCCGTTGAGCCGACCCGGCCGGGTCGTCAAACCGTCTCCGAAACCCTGTCCTTGGTCTCGACCTTGCGCTTGGGCGGCCGCGTCGCCAGCCAGACCCCGGCCGCGGCGACGATCATGCCGAGAAGCTGGATCGGCGTCAGCCGCTCGCCGAACAGGACGAAGGCCATGAAGGCGGTGACGGAGGGCACGAGATAGAAGAGCGAGGCAACGCTCGACACCGAGCCGTTGCGGATCAGGAGAAGCAGGAGCAGCACCGCGCCGATCGACAGGGCGAGCGTCAGCCAGAGGAGCGACAGGACGAGTTCAGCCGTCCAGTCGATGTGCATCGTCTCTGAGGCGAGCGCCGCTACGAGAACCGGCAGGAGGGCGCCGGCATATTGCGCCGCCGCGCCGACGCGAAGATCCAGCCCCGTAACGAACCGCTTCTGCCAGACCGTGCCGAGCGCGATGGCGGCGACGCCGAGGAGCGCAGGCAGGAGCGTCCGTGCCCCGAAGGCAGCGCCCGTGCCGAGCTTGGGCGCGACGACCAGGAAGACGCCGACCAGACCGATCAGGAGGCCGACCTGATGGCGCCGCGTCAGCTTTTCCCCCAGCGCGACGCGCGCGATCACGGCCGTCAGGAAGGGTTGCAGCCCCGCCACCAGCGCGACGATGCCGGCCGGCAGGCCATGGCGCACGGCATAGAACACGCCGCCGAGATAAACGCCGTGAATGAGGCTGCCGGCGAAGGTGGCATGGGCGAGCGGGCGCAGCGGCACGCCGCCGCTCGCCCTCACGAGCACCCAGCCGACCGGCAGCAGCAGGAGAAGCGCCAGCGCGAAGCGAAGCGCCAGGAAGGTGAAGGGCTCGGCATGGGGCATGGCGTAGCGCGCGCCCACGAAGCCGGTGGACCAGAGAAGCACGAAGACGGCGGGAAAGAACGGCACGAGCCGGTTGGTCAGGCCAGTCACGACATCTCCCCCTTCACTCAGGCCACGCCGCGCACTGAGGCTTGGCCCTTGGCCCATCGCCGGCGTTTTCGCAGCGCCAACCTCGGGCGGCCCCGACCGCGCGCTTGAAGGGCGCGGCTGAAGGCGGCCTGCGCGCCCGGCCCCCGCCAAACGCTTTCGTGATCGGCGATAGCAGGTGCTGCGTGCTGGCGGAAGACGGCGCGCGGTCGGCGATCGAAGAGCGGCGCAAGCCTCCTTTGCATGTTCACGCCGCGCCGCGATTGCTATGGAAGGAGTTCCATCGCGCCGACCCCTGCCCTCGTACCCCTTCCCCGCGCCCGTCCCGTCGGAAAGCCGTTCATGAGCCTCGTTCTGTCCATCGTCGCGCCGATCTTCATCCTGATCGGGCTCGGCGCGCTCGTGGCGAAGCTGAAGCTCCTGCCGACGACCACGGGCGAGGCGCTGACGCAGTTCGTCTTTCTGGTCGCGGTTCCCGCGCTGATGTTCCGCACGCTCGCCACCGCCGATTTCGGCGAGGCCAATCCGCTGTTCCTGTGGGCCAGCTATTTCGCCGGCGTCGTGCCCAGCTTCGCGCTCGGCATGGTGGCGGCGCGCCGGCTGGCCGGGGCGGACCGGCGCACGGCGGTGATCTCCGGCGTTTCCGCCTCCTTTTCCAATCTCATCTTCGTCGGCATTCCCGTGGCGGAGCGCGCCTTCGGGCGCGAAGGGCTCGACGTGCTGGCGCTCATCATCTCGATCCACCTGCCGGTGATGATGACGGCCTCGACCCTGCTTCTGGAGCGCGCCGCGCTGGCCGACGCGCGGGCGGGAACGGCGAGCGGTCTTGCAAACGGCTCGGCGCCCGCCGTCTCGCTCCGGCGCACGTTGGGGCAGATCGGGCGCAACCTGTCGCGCAACGCGCTGGTCTACGGCCTCCTCGGTGGCGCGCTCTGGCGTCTCACCGGCCTGCCGCTGACGGGGCCTGTCGGCGAGGTGCTGCGGCTTCTCAGCGTCACGGCCGGCCCCATCGCGCTTTTCGCGGTCGGCTTCTCGCTCCCGCGCTATCCCATTCGTGGCGCGCTCCGCGCCCCGGTGGCGATCACCGCGCTGGCGCTTCTCGTTCAGCCGCTGGCGGTGCTCCTCGTCGGCTCGTTGCTTCTGCCGCCGCTCTGGCTCGCAGTGGCAGTGGTCGCCGCCGCCTCGCCCACCGGCGTGAACGCCTATCTCTTCGCCACCTATTTTCGCGCCGGCGAGGGCCTGTCGGCCGGCGTCATCGTGGTTTCCACCGTGGCGGCGGCGCTGACGCTGACGGGCTGGATCGCCCTCATGACATCGGTTTAAGAGCACCTAACAAAAATCTCGCGGGGTCGGCTGGTCGGTTCTTTCCGCCGGGGACTTCGTCGCGAATGCTCGCCGATGCCGCCGGCATCGACTGCGCTTCGCTCCTCGTCCCCGACGAAAATTCCTCGACCATCCTCCGCCCAGAGATTTTGTTAGGCGCTCTAAGCGGAAAGACCCACCATCCGGCGGATGTCGGCCGGCGTCAGCCCGGCCTCGCCCAGCGCTCGGACGGCGCCGGCATTGCCGCTCTTGGACAGCTTGCGACCGTCCTCGTCCAGGATCAGCTCGTGGTGGTGATAGCGCGGCGCGGGCAGGCCGAGCAGGGCCTGGAGCAGGCGGTGGACGGAGGTAGACGGCAGGAGATCGCAGCCGCGCACCACATCGCTCACACCCTGCAGCGCGTCGTCGACGGTCACGGACAGGTGGTAGCTCGTCGGCAGGTCCTTGCGCGCCAGCACCACGTCGCCCCACAGCGCGGGCTCGGCCAAAACCTCGTCCTCCGCCCCGTTGCCGGTCTCGGTGAAGCTCAAGGGCCCTTCGATGCGCGCCAGCGCCGCCGCCATGTCGAGTCGCCAGGCGAAGGGCTGACTATCAGCGATGCGCGCCCGCCGCTCGGCCGGCGACAGGTAGCGGTCGAGGCCGGGATAAAGCGGCGCGCCATCGGGGTCGCGCGGCCAGGGCGCGCCCTCCCGCTCCTCGTGCAAGGCGGCGAAGGCCTTCACCTCGCCCCGCGTCATGAAGGCGGGATAAACCAACCCCGCCTCGCGAAACCCAGAGAGCGCGGCGTCGTAATCGGCGAAATGCGCGCTCTGCCGGCGCGGCGGCGCGTCGGGCGAAAGGCCCAGCCATTCGAGATCGGCCAAGAGCCGCGCCTCCAGCGCCGGCGTGCAGCGGGCGCGGTCGATATCCTCCAGCCGCACGAGGAAGCGCCCGCCCACGGCGCGCGCCAGATCGTGGTTGAGAAAGGCGGAATAGGCATGGCCGAGATGCAGGAGCCCATTGGGGCTTGGGGCAAACCGGAAGATGCGCGGGGCGGACAGCGGGTTCATGGGCTCCTATCTAGAGGCGCACGAGCCGGGACGGGAGCCGGGCGGTGATTCGCGGCAAGGCGATTCGCATGACGGAGGGAACCATCGACACGATGGAAAAAGGGGCGATCCGAACCGAGGCCGACATCGCGCGGGCGCTGGTCGCCCTCATGGAGGCCGATCCGCGCCTTGGGCCCGTGCTGGCACGGGCGGGCGAGGTGCCGCTGCGCCGGAGCGCCGGGGGCTTGCGCGGCCTTCTCGGCACCATCGTCGCTCAGCAGGTCTCGCGGGCGAGCGCCGACGCCATCTTCGCGCGCTTCGCGCAGGAGGTCGATCTCGACGACGCGAGTGCGCTCAACGCCGCGCCGGACGAGGCGCTGCGCCGCGCCGGCCTGTCCCGCCCCAAGATGCGCACCGTGCGCGCCATTGCCGAGGCGGTATCCAGCGGCTCCTTGGATTTCAACAGGTTGCAAAGGCTCGACGCGGCGGGCGCCATTGCCGAGATGACGGCCGTCCACGGCATCGGCCGCTGGACGGCGGAATGCCATCTCCTTTTCGCGCTCGGCCATCCCGACGTGTTTCCGGCCGGCGACCTCGCACTCCAAATCGCCGTGGCTCATGCGCTGGATCTTCCCGAACGACCGAAGGAAAAGCCGCTGGCGGCCATCGCCGCCCTTTGGTCGCCGCACCGCGCCACGGCCGCGCGGCTGTTCTGGAGCTATTACCACGCGCTGACGCGGCGAGACGCCGCACCGGTCGAACCCGAGATCGAACCCCGCCCGGGGGCGACCAATTGTGCATGAAAGGGGCTAACCCCTTCCAAGGCTTCACAAAGGCGACATGTTGGAGCACGATAGTGCAGACGCATTAGAAACGAGCATGAGCATACGGTTCGCAGGGCCGGCTGCCGTTCTTGCGATACCGCTGCCTTGCGTGAAGGAGAGTATCCTTGACGATCGCAGTGCCGTCCAACTTGTCTCCCGCGCTCGTCCTGAACGCGGACTTTCGGCCGTTGAGCTACTATCCTCTGTCGCTCTGGTCCTGGCAGGATGCCATCAAGGCCGTATTCCTCGACCGCGTGACCATTCTCGCGGAGTATGATCGCGCGGTCCATTCGCCAACCTTCTCCATGCGCCTGCCCTCGGTGGTCTGCCTCAAGACCTATGTGAAGCCGGCGCGCCATCCCGCCTTCACACGCTTCAACGTCTTCCTGCGCGATCGCTTCCAGTGCCAGTATTGCGGCTCGCCGCACGAGCTCACCTTCGACCACGTCATTCCGCGTTCGCGCGGCGGCCTCACCACCTGGGAAAACGTCGTCACCGCCTGCTCGCCCTGCAACCTGAAGAAGGGCGGCCATATGCCGAAGGACGCCGGGATGCATCCGCATCAGGTGCCCTACCAGCCGACCGTGCACGACCTGCACAACAATGGCCGGCTGTTTCCGCCCAACTTCCTGCATGAAAGCTGGCTCGACTATCTCTACTGGGATTCCGAACTCGACCCGGAATAGACCTCGCCCGATCCTCCTCTCAGTTCGTTTCGAACCGATCGCCGCGCGCGAAGGCGCCGCGAAGGGCCACGGTCGCCAGGATCGTGGAAAGGATGGCGTTCCATCCGGCGAGCGACAGGCCGAGAATGCGCAGGGCCGCCTCCGTGCAAGAGGGCGGGTGCACCGCGTCCAGTGACTGAAGCAGATCGCCCGACAGATCGGCGCCCCCCACCGCCGCGCAGTCCGCCGGCCCGGCCCAGAACTGCCACTCGACGCCGGCATGGTAGAGCCCCAGCGCAAGGCTCCACAGCATCAACAGCCCGACCAGCAGGAGCAGCCCGCGCGTGAGCGCGGCCGGAGCGCGCAGCCGCGCCGCCATAAGCGCCGCGAGGGCCACGGGAATCCCGATATAATGGGGCGTGCGCTGCTCCAGGCAGAGCGCGCAGGGGATATAGCCGCCGACATGCTGGAACAGAAGCGCGCCGCCGACCGTCGCCGCCATGCCGAGCGCGGCGAGACCGGCGCTCAAGGTCTGGCGAAAGCCGGTGGGCCGACGAAGAGAAAAGGACACGTCGCTGGCCATGGCCCGCCTCGCTGATTCCGGGCCCTCGCCCGCTCGCGCGTTGTCATAAGGGCTCCGGCGCGGCCGGGCAATTCACGCCGCTCCGTCTCAGAGGCTGTTTGGAAACTCGGCGGCGGAGGGCCGGCGAGGGATTTTTGGGTGTCGCGAGGTGCCAACCGCAGTCGATGCGAGGGCGCATCGGCGAGGATCGGCAACGAAGTGATGGCGAAAAAGACCCGTTGGACCGACCCGACCGAGTTTCCAAACAGGCTCTCGGCGACCGACCGGCGCTTTCGCTCGCGGGCCGCAAAGGAGATTGGCAAGCGCCGGGCAAATGGGCTATAGGCATTCCCGGCCCGACGACGCTTCGCTCGGCGCTCACAACGTTCGTGCGGGCGTGGTGGAATTGGTAGACGCGCCGGACTCAAAATCCGGTTCCGCAAGGAGTGTCGGTTCGACCCCGACCGCCCGCACCATCGCTTTCGCGATCTTCTCTCCGATCACACACCGTCAGGGTTCGCTCGAAGCGCTTCGCGAGATCGCTTTCTGCCGACCCAAAGGCCCGAACAAGCGCTTACCTCACCCCTGCCGTGGGCCGCCGGCGGATTCCCAGCCGCCGGCTATTTCGTTCCGCCAGATCAGACCACGGTTCCCAGCGTCTCGTCGGCATCCGCGTCCGGGTCCTCGTCGGAGGGCGTGACGTCCTCGTCGCGGGTCAGGCCGGCGCCCGGCGCGTCGTCTTCGGGGTGCAGCACAGGCTCCGCGTTTCCGGCATTCTCGCTGGACGGGTCGAGCGGCTGGCGGCCGATATCGCCGATGCCGCCGCCGGTGGAGGCGTCGTCGAGCGGAGGGGTGCGGGTGTTCGACATGCGAAATCTCCTCGTGGGTTCACAAGGATGAAGTCGCCGACGCCACGCCCGTTCCCCGCCCCGGCCTCCCTGCGACAGTGCGCGCCCTTATGAGCCCCGAGAGCATCTCGCCCGGCCGCGCAAGCTCCAGGCAAGCGAACGGGCGGCATGTGCCCGCCCCGACCCTCCGGCATCGCGCTCGCTCTCGCGCCTGCCGCCCCGATGCTGGAACCGTGCCCATGTCGCGCCGCCTATCCCTCGTTCTCGTCCTCGCGGCGCTCGTGCTCGGCGTCGGCTATTACACCTATCGCTGGTTCACGCCCGACAGCGCGGCCGACCTCGCGCGCGTCGGCCAGTGCGAACGCTATCGCGAGGCGATGAGCCGGCTTGAGGCTGGGCTGGAAAGCGACCTGCAGGCCGACCCGAACGAGATCCAGATGGTTCTGGACGAGTGCCAGCGGCAGGGCCACTGAGCTTAGCCGGCGAAGCTCCCGGCGGCCGGACTATTCGGCCGCCGAGCGGAAGCCCTCGACGCCGCGATGGTCGGGATTGAGTTCGGCCAGTGCCGCCTTGGCGGCCTCGCCGGGATGCTCGGTGTCGATATAGACCGCGCGCCCGTCCAGCGCCTTATTGACGAGGATGATCGTGTCGAGCACCTCGGTGAAGGTGGCGCGCTTGTCCTCCGGGCCGGCGATCAGGACCTGGAGCCCGAGATCGCGGAAGAAGCGCAGGAGCGCCTGCGTGTTCGGCACGTCGAGCTTGTTGAAGGCCTCGTCGAACAGGGCGAGGCCCATGCCGACCGGACGCCCCGCGATATGGCCGGGGAAATAGGCCAGCGCCAGCGAGGCGGCGATCGCGACATAGAAGGGCACCTGCGCCTCGCCGCCCGAGCCTTTCAGCGCACGGGAGGAGAGCGTCGTGCGCCCGCCGTTCGCGTCCGTCATCACGATCTCGAACGTGTAGTATTGGCGATAGTCGGCCAGCAGCGCGGCGTCTTCGCCGCCCTCGATCATCGCCTCCACCTCGTCCATCGAGGTCTCGAAGATCTCGTCGGTCAGCTCCCCTTCCCCCGCTTTCAGGGCGAGGTCGTGCATCCTCTGGAATTTGCCGTTGACGGCGAAGGTGAAGGCATAGGTCTGGCCAGTGAAGCGATGGCGCTTCAGGAGCCGGTTGATGCCCTCCAGCCGGTAGGTCACCTTGCCCAGCTTGTCGGACAGGCGCGTCAGCAAGTCCTCGCGCAGGATGCGGCGCATCTCCTCGCCCGCCTTGGCGCAGGAGTCGCGATAGCCGCGCAGTTCGTTGGTTTCCAAACGCTCCGCTTCGGCGAAGACGAAGCGGCAGCCCGCCGCCATGCCGTCCGCGTCGATCGGCGGAACGGAGACGCGCCAGGTCGCGGCATAGTCGGCGAGATCGCGCAGCGCCGACAATTGCTCGCGCCGCGCCGCCGCAGAAGCCTCCTCCGCCCCCGTGCGCGCCTCGTTGCGCAGCGCCGCCAGCCAGGACATGACGTCTGCGCGCTTGGCCTCGCCTGCCTTCACCTCGTCGCGCAAAGCCCCGCAGAAGGCGGGGGCCGTCTGACCGCCGCCTTCGCGGTCGATCGCCAGCAATTCACGATTGGTCTCGGCGTCGAGCAGCGCGAAGGTCCGGCGGCGCTGCGTGACGGCCACGCGGAACTGGCCGCGCGCCATGTCGAGCTTGGCCCGCGCGGTCGCCACCATCTGCTGCAGCGCCTGGACGCGCGGCTCCACCTCCTCGCGCAGCTCCTTGGCATGGGCGTCGCGCTCGGCGCGAATGTCGGCGAGCTCAGCGCGCAGCCCCTTGGCGTCGCTCTCCTCGACCAGGGCTCGGTCGCGGGACAGCGTTTCGCGCCGGCGCGCGGCCGTTCCCAGGCGGTGTTCGAGATCGAAGGGGCCGGACTCGGCGCGCAGCGTGTCGAGAAGCGGCCCGAGCAGGCGGCCGGCATCGCGCACGGTGCGCAGCCGGTCCCGCGCCTCGGTCAGCCGGGCGCGCAGCGCGATCGCCTCGGCTTTCAGATCCGTGAGATCGCCCCCGCCGCCGCCGCGCCCGAACAGAAGCTCGCGCAGATCGCGCTGCACCGACAGGCCCATGCCAGACGAGGTCTTGCCGTTGCGCATGACGCCGCGATCGAGCCGGTCAAGCTCGGCATCCGTCTCGGCCTTGCGGAAGGCGCCAATGCGCACGGCGAGAAAGGCCTTGGCATGCTCGTCCGCGGTGCGCAGCGCCTCGACGATGCTGCCCGCCGGCACATGGGCGTTGGTGGAGCGCGTCGCCGAGGTCTTCACCAGCGTGCAGCCGGAGAACGTGTTGCGGTCGCTCCACATGAGATCGAAGGCCCGCTGCAGGAGCGGCGGCTGGACGATGATCGCCTCGCGCCCGCGCCCGAGCAGCGCCTCGGCGGCATATTGCCAGCTGGGGTCGACCACCTCCACCACATCGCAGAGCGGCATGGCGGGAATGCCGTCGCTCTGGAGGGCCGAGAGAAGCTTCGTCGCCTCGCGCGAAAGGAGCGCGCCCTGCGGGCGCTGCAAGCCGCCCTCGACCCGCTCCAGCCGCTCCTGCAGGCGGCGCGTTTCGTCGAGCAGCGCGTCGGCCTTGGCATCCAGTTCGTGCTGCCAGCTCTCGGCGCGCGTCGCCTCCTCCACCAGCGCCTGCAGGCGCTCGCCGCGCCCGCGCAGCGCCTCGCCGGGGGGAAGCTCGGCCGGCACCAGGGCCAGCGCCTGGCGCGCGGCGTCGCTGGCGCGCGGATCGCTCGGCTTGAGTGCGTCGTGAAGGCGAACGAGATGGGCCAGCGCCTCGCGCAGGCGCGTCCATTGCTTCTCGGCCTCGGCGAGGTCGCGCGCGGCGAGCTTGTCCTCGGCGTCGATCTGGCGAAGCTGCGCCTCGCCACCGGCGGCGCCCAGCAGCGCCTCCTTGGAGCGGATCTCCTCGTCCCAGCCCCGAATCCAGTCGCGCCGGCTGTCGAGCACGCCGCGCTCCAGCCGCAACTCGCCCTCACGCGCGTCGAGAACGGCGCGGGAGGCCTTGAGTTCGTGGGCCAGACGGCGCGATTCCAGCGCGGCGGCGCGCCAGCGCTGCCGGTCGGCGGACAGCCGCGCCCCGGCCCAGAGGCGGAACCGGTCGGCAATGCGCAGCGCATGCTTGTGCCGCGCCTCGACATCGGCGATCAGCCGCTCCAGCTCGCGCCAGGTCGAGATCGAGGTGCGCACCCGCTCGACATCGAGCGGATCGGGCTCCAGCACGAAATCGCGCACGAAGAGCGTCGGGTCGAAGATCGGCTTGAAGGCGAGCGCGTTGGAAAAGGCGCGCAGGAAATGCTTGGGGTTGGGCACCGCCGCGCCGCCGCGCATCAGGCCCAGCATATGGGCGGTGAACTTCTCCGCCGAGTTGCGGAACTCCTCCATGCCGGGATGCTCGGCACGAAGGGCCGAGGCGATCTCGCTCCAGGGCGCGACGGTGGTGACGCCCTTCACGCGCCGGCGCACATGCGCCACCGAGAAGGCATGGCCCGGGATGACGAAGCGCGACAGGACCTCTTCGCGCGAGTCGCCATGGCGGGCCGAAAGCGCGACGCCGACCGTGATCGGCTCTTCCGTGTAGTAGTTGCGGAAGGTCAGCGCGAGGATCGTCTCGCAGGAGGCGCGCAGCGGCTTGCCGTCCTCGGCCGGATCGCCCGTCATGCCGAGGCAATATTCCAACACGCTGCGCGAGGAGCGGCCGGAGGCGCTGGCGTTGAGGTTCAGCCGGTTCTGGTTGACGCCGGTGATGACGGACTGGATCGCGTCCTGGATCGAGGACTTGCCGGCCCCTGTCGGGCCGATCAAGGCCGCCTCGCCCCGAATCTCGATGTCCTTGGCGTCGATCAGATACCAGTTGATGAGGGAGATGCGCGACAGGCTATACATCGTCCTCGCCCTCCGTCTTGGTTTCGTTCGCCGGCTCGTCGCCGGCCGGCTCATTCGCGTCGTCGATTACGGCTTCAGCGCCCTCGTCTCCCGCCGCCGAGCTCGTTCCGGGGGGCGCCTCCACCGCCCAGAGCAGGAGATCCCGGACATAGGAGTCGGGCACCAGGATGGCGATGCCGGGCAGGATCGCCAGCGTCGAGACGCGGCGCGTCCGGTCCCGCTCGCCGAGCCGCAGCGCGCCGTGGCGGGCGAACATGCGCAGGATGTCGAGGAGCCGGGTTTCCTCGGGCGGCGGTGTCTGCGTCACCGCGACGAGCCGGTCCACCAGATCGTCGGTGTTGGTCTCCACCACGCCGCCGTCGCCGACCTCGTGCGCCCTGAGGGCTTCCTCCCAAAGGAGGCGCAGCGCCAGGAGCACCAGCGTCTCGTCCTTGCGCAGCCGCTCGAACACGCCGTCGTAGCGCGCCTCGTCGGCGGGAACGGTGAGCGCCACCATCTGGTCGCGCGGCGAGACCACCAAGCGGTAGCCCAGCGAGCCGAAATAGCGCTCGAAGAAGGTGGGATAGGCGCGCACCATGTCGTAGG
This sequence comes from Aureimonas sp. AU40, assembly GCF_001463785.1. Classification (NCBI taxonomy): domain Bacteria; kingdom Pseudomonadati; phylum Pseudomonadota; class Alphaproteobacteria; order Hyphomicrobiales; family Aurantimonadaceae; genus Aureimonas; species Aureimonas sp. AU40. The sequence continues at coordinate 5,181 of NZ_BBWL01000017.1, read as the reverse complement.
TGCGCCCGATGCCGGGCGTGTGGGAATAAACGCACTGGCGCGTGATGAGGACCTGCAGCGCGCGGGTCAATTCCTCGCCGGTCGGGCGGCGGCCGGCCATGTGGCCGCCGGCCCATTCGCCGTCCACGATGTCGCGGAACTCGTCGATCTCACGCTGCATTCTGGCTCGCCTTCGATGTCTCCGCGAGCGTGCGGCGGCGGATCAGGAAGTCCTGGCAGGAGATCCAGTCGTTGGCGCAGCGATCGGTCAGGAGCACGATCTCGTAGGAGCGCGCCAGGGCGCCGTTGAAGATCGAGGGAATCTCGCGCAGCCGCTGGAAAGCGACGAAATCGTCGACGCTTTCGATCGGCATGTCGCGCCCGCGCATCTCCGGCCGCGAGGCCAGCGCGCGCTCGACATAGGAGGAAAGGCGCTCGGGCGTCACGCGCGTGCGCCGGACATATTCCTCCTTCGCCTTGGCGTAGCGCAGCGCGGCCGGGTCCGGCGCGCGCTCGGTGAGGACTGTGCGGATGATGGCCGGCTTGTCGCGGCGCGGCGCGGGAATGTGCACGGGGCCAAGCGGCAGGATGCGCGGCAGAAGCGCGATGCCGACGGGGATTTCGTCGCCCTTGGCAGCGGCCACGGCCTTCATCGCGTCCACCAGCCCGACTTCGGAGCGGTGCTGAATGCGGTCCATGTAGCGCGCCGTGTTGGCGATGCGCCGCTCGATGCGCGAGACGGTGGCGTCGATGCCGGCCAGATGCTCCTCGGCTGCCTCGAACACGGAGGCGATCGTGGCGAGTTCCTCGCGCACGCGCGCGGCGCCAGCCTCGACGTTCAGTGCCCGCCCTTCCCGCGCATAGGCCGCGCCGAGCGCGGCGACCATCTCGGCACTGGCGCTCATGTCGGCGGCCTGCCGCAGGATGCCGCCTCGGAAGCGGAACGGATTGTCGCGCGTGTGCAGCGTCTTGAAGTCGCGAATGAGATGGCGTTCCACGAAGCTTTCGAAGAAATGGCGGAACACCTCGCGCAGCGAAGGCTGGCGCAGGATGCGCTCTTCGGCCTGGCGCAGCGAGACCGAGACCGTGCGCATATGCGCCATGAACTCGCTCGCCCCGCGCAGCGCGTTGCGCAGGTTTTCCGATCGCTCGGCCGGGTCCGCCGCCGCGCTTTCCAGCGCGCTGAGAACGCTGAGCACCGCGCCGCCGTAGCTCACCGTCTCGCCGCGCTCGATGTCGGAGAGAAGATGCAGGAGCCCGCTCGCCTCGGGGTCGAGATCGACCAGCTTGAGATAGCGCTCGCGATATTCAACCAGCCAGCCGGTTTCCACCAACCGCTCGTAGGCGGTGCGGGCGCGCTCCTCGGCCTTGGTGTTCGGCCCTTCGTCCTCCAGCGCGGCGTCCTCGGGCGCGCGGCGCGACAGGAAGGCGTCGATCTCGGCGATCACCTCGGCCCGGCGCGGCACCGAGGCGGACAGGGTGAAGGTGCGGTGATGGAGATGCAGCAGCAGGTCGGCATAAAGCCGGCGCGACGACGACGCCAAGGGCTTGAACAGGTCGGGCGGCAGGACGTCGAAAAGCGGCATTCGAACCTTGGTCGTGCGAAGCTCGGGCGTGCGAACCTTGGGCGTGGGGCGGGTCACCGCGGTCGGCTCGGGCGCGGGCGGCCGCGCCTTCATACCAGACACGGCGCGGCGATCAACCGCCGGCCGAAACCGAGGCACCGCGTCGAAGGGAGATTTCCTCGGTTTTTCATCAGCTTCGCGCCTTTCGCCACCGGCTTTCGGAGGCCCACGCGGGCGGAAACGAAGAGCTTCGGGTTCAGCCGCCAACCCGCGACCTCCGGTGGCAGACCGGTCGGCGTGCCGGCCCCGCCCCAACTCAACCAATGCGCGTTTTCCTCAATACCATAAGCCAGACGTACAATCGCCGATTTCACTTAGGCTAGAACTGAGGAATTTGGGTATGAACCAGTGCGACAGACCGCCTCACCCCTTTGAGATCGCAGCACTTTATCTCGCGCGCGATGCAAATGTGGGAACTCGAGGATCGGGCCCGGGGTAAGCTTAACTGCTCGTTTATCATAACTATAAGTTGGAATCGACGCTCGCGCCGTGTCGGCATACTCTGAATTTATCAACTCAAGGTCGCGCCTCTCACGGCAGGTTTCCCATGAAACGTGTTCTCCGACACGGCTCTTTTCGCGTGCCCGAAAGGTGCCTCCACCACTTTCTCCGCTCGCGCTCGGGCAGCAACTCGGTCGAGTTCGCGATCCTGGCGCCGATCCTGTGCCTGCTCCTGCTCGGCGCGGTGTCGGTCGGCCTGTTCGTCGGCACCGCGCATTCGCTGGCGCAGATCGCGGCCGACGTGTCGCGCTATGCGATGGTCGGCGACACGGCGGAGACACGGCGTCAGATGGCCGAGACATGGCTGCGCACCACGGGCCAGGACTATCCGCTGGTGGATGCCAAGCGTATGAGCGTGGTGGTGGTGGAGCAGTCGGACCTGCTTCGCGTGACGATCTCCTACGACATGACCAATCTGCCGATCCCCGATCTCGTTCGGCAGTCCATGCCGGTGCCCGCCTCGCTGGTGCGCACGGCCTCGGTGGTGATCCCATGAGAGGCCGCCGGCTTCTCCGGCGCTTCGGCGAAAACCGGTCCGGCAACATCGCGCTGACCTTCTGCATCGCGCTTCCCGTGATGATCGGCGCGACGACCTTCGCCACGGACATGGGCAATCTCTACCTGCAACGGCGCAGCCTTCAGGGCACGGCGGACGCCGCCGCGCTCGCCGCCGCCGGCCAGCCCAGCAAGGGCCAGGCCCTCGTGCGCCGGATTCTGGACGAGAACGGCCACAAGGCAGCAAGCTTCGCCTTGAGCTTCGGCGCGTACAAGGTCGACGCCTCGGGCGCGCGGCGCTTCACGCCGCAGGCGGACGGGCCGATCGCGCGTGTCGAGGCGGCGAGCGACATCGAGCTTCATTTCGCCGGGATTTTCGGCCTGACGAAGCAGAGCGTGGCCGCGAAGTCGGATGCCGCGCGCATGCCGGTCGTCTCCCTGTCGGCGGGCAGCCGCCTCGCCGCGGCAGAGCCGACCGTCCTGAACCCGCTTTTCGAGAAGCTTCTCGGCTTCAAGGTCGATCTGAAGGTCGCGGACTACAACGCGCTTCTCACCTCCAGCCTGCCGCTGAAGCCGCTTCTGTCCGCCCTGGCGCAGACGATGGGCGAGTCGCCGGTCGATGCGATCCTGGGCAATGTCCTGACCAAGCCGCTGAAGATTTCGGTGGTTCTCGATCTCTTGTCCCGGCAGATGGACGCGAAGGGCGACAGCCCGGCCGGCGCGGCGCTACGAAAGATGGCGCTTCAGCTGAAATCCTCATCCGCCACCGTGACGCTCAGTGAGGCGCTGGCGCTCGACCCGGCCTTGCTCCAAAGCAGCCTCGGCCACGCCTCGGCGCGGCTGGCCTCCTCGATCTCTGTGCTCGGGCTCGTCGACGCGCTTCTCGGCCAGAACCGGGTGGACGCGACGATCAAGGCGGACGTTGGGGTGCCCGGCCTCGCGTCGCAGAAGGTGGAGCTCATGATCGGCGAGGCCCTGAAGAAGACCCGCAGCATGGCGGTGTCGGACGGGCTGCCGAAGATCGCGACCGATCAGATACGAATGCGGCTGACCACTCAGGTGGGCCTCCTGGGCCTGGGAGAGGTGAAACTGCCGCTCGAACTGGTGGTGGCCGGGGGAACCGCCGAGGTCGTGTCCGTCACCTGCTCCGACAAGGCGTGGGAGCGCGAGGTGAAGGTCGCCATCCGTCCCGGGCTCGCGCGCCTGTCGCTCGGCGACACCGATCGCAGGCCGCTGGCGCAAGCGCATGTGAACGACCGCCTGTCGCCGGTGATGATCGCGAGCCTCTTGGGGGTCGAGGGCGTTGCGAACGCGGTGATCGCTGCCACGCCCAAGACGGTGACGTTTCGCGGCAATGAGATCGGCAGCGGCGCCACCAAGAGCGTCGACACCAAGAGCCTCGTGTCCGGACTCTTTTCGACCGTCCTCAAGGAAACCGATTTCAAGATGCTGGGGCTCTCGGCAGGCCCGATCCTTGCCACGGTCGAGCCCCTTCTCATGACCCTTGCCAAGCCGATCGACGAGATCCTGAACTCAGTGCTGGCCACGGCGGGCGTGCGCGTGGGGGAACTCGACGTCCGGGTGGACGACCTTGCCTGCCAACAGGCGCGGATCGTCGGCTAGAGCAGTCACGCCCGATGAGCGACGCTACGCGAGCACGCATGGCACGGCCGCATCTCGAAGCCTCTTACCCTCCGCGGGTCTCGGCCGTCAGCTCTCGACCGGCTTGGACACGTCTCCCGACTGGTCCCGCAGCTCCAGCGCCCGCAGCAGGGCGGCGAGGTGATGGCGCAGATCCGGGTCGGGAATGCGCGTCAGAACCGCCCGCATCGAGGGATCGCCTTCCCAAGCCGAGTCGGACGGCCCGACCCCTGGAAGCCCCTCGAAAAAGGCGCAAGGGTCGATCCCGAAAAACTCCGCCAATCGGTACAGCGTGCTCGCGGAGACGCGATTGCTTCCCGATTCGTACTTTCGGATCTGTTGGTAGGTGACGCCCAGTCCTTGGCCGACGGCCTGGAGCGACAGATTTCTCTGGAGACGAAAGGCTCGCAGGCGGGCGCCAATGTGCTGGTCCACGGGATCAAGAGACACGATGGGTTCTTCTTGCGCAGGCAATCTCTGGTTCATGAAATTTAGCTAGCGCAGGAAACCAGTAGTGCGCAACACAAGAAAAACTCAGCCCAAGCGAAAAATCCAAACAATGCACCTTAAAATCTAGATTTTCCTCAACCTTAGATTGAAAAAAATAAGCGATATTTATGATAAGGTAGGCATGATCTCGCTTTGTATGCTCAGTTTATCTTGAACCGGAAATCTTAGTCTTACAAGCTGTCGACAATCATGAGATACGAACCTCATTCATCTTAGACCAAGCTTTCAATCACCATACGAGGACATGGCTATCTTTTGGATACTCGCAATATCCAAATGCTGCTCGTCGATCACTCAACCGCTGGTTGGTAACGCTTTATTAGCCGTCCTAGCTATCTTTTGTCTGACTTTTGGTCGTGGCGAATTCATGGCGGGCTCGCGGCCGCCGCCGGGAGGGCGAGGCGCGCTTCCAGACCGCCTTCTCCGGCCC